>JAGRKY010000787.1 GCA_020442095.1 Bauldia sp. | reverse complement strand
TGACGGTCGCGATATCGCCGAGGCGGAAGGTCCGCCCATTCGCCGAGACGGGAACCGCGGCAATCGCCTCGGTCCCGGTGAAAGCACCGGTGACCCTCAACGCTATGCGGTCGGCATCGGTGTCCACCGAGCCGCCCGGCACCACCGCGTTCTGGCTGGCGACGCTGGCGAATATCTGCTGCGGCGTGATGCCGAGAGTCGCGAGCCGCGCGTGGCTGAATTCGATGTAGATGCGCTCCGGCTGTGCGCCGATGACGTCGACCTTGTTGACGTCCTGCACCCGGAGGAGCCGCTGGCGCATGTCCTCGGCGACATCCTTCAACTCGGCCGGCGTCATGCCGTCGGCGGAGAGCATGTAGAGGGCAGAATAGACGTCGCCGAACTCGTCGTTGAAACCGGGGCCGACGATGCCGGTCGGGAGGTCGCCGCGGATGTCGGCGACCTTCTTGCGGACCTCGTACCAGAGGTCTTTCACCTCGCCCGGCGGCGTGCCGTCTCCGAGGTTGACGCGAATGAAGGTGATGCCGGGCCGCGAATAGCTGTCGATGCGGTCGAGATAGGGAAGCTCCTGCAGCTTCTTCTCGATCGGGTCGGCGACCTGGCTCTCCATCTCCTCGGCGGTCGCGCCCGGCCAGGCAACGTTGACCACCATGGTCTTGATGGTGAAGGACGGGTCCTCGGCGCGCCCGAGATTGACGTAGGAATAGAGCCCGGCGCCGGCGAGGACGACGATCATGAAGAGGACCAGCGCCTGGTGGTTGATCGCCCAGGCCGACAGGTTGAAACGCTGCATGCCGGTCATTCCGCCCTCTCCCGTCAGCGCAGCGCGGTGGTCCGAACGACCTCGCCCGGTTCGAGCTTCTGGACGCCGAGGGTGACGACGCGGTCGCCCTCCTCGACGCCCGCCGTGACCAGCGCCGAATCCTCGGTGAAGGCGGCGACGACGACCGGTTTCAGGGCGAGCTTGTCACCGGAATCGACGACATAGACCGACGGTCCGCCGCCCTTGTTGAGAACCGCGGCGAGCGGCAGATGCGCGACTGGCGCGCCGCCGCCATGGGCCAGCGTCACCGTCGCGGTCATGCCAAAGGCGACGGTGTCGTCGGCGTCCTCGATGGTGAAACGGGCGGCGTAGGTCCGTGTCGCGGCATCGGCCTCGGGCGACAATTCGCGGAGCTTCGCCGGAAATTCCTTGCCAGGATGCGACCAGAGGGAAACCGTGGCGCCGGCATCGCGAACCCTGGCGAGCCAGTCTTCCGGCAGGGCGACGACCACCTCCATGGCGCCGAGATGGGCAAGGGTCGCGACTGCCTGGCCAACCGCTACGACCTGGCCCGGCTCGGCGGCCGTCGCGGTGATGACACCATCCGCGTCGGCCTTGAGCTCGGCATAGCCAAGCTGGCGGCGGGCGAGGTCGAGCGCCCTTTCGGCGCGCTCCAGCCGGGCTTTCGCCTCATCGCGAACCAGCGCCTGCCGGTCGGCATCGGCCGCGGTGGCGTGGCCCTTGGCCTTCAGCGTCTCGAGACGATCGAGATCGGCCGCGGACTGGGCGAGGTTCGACTTCGCGGCGGCGAATTCCGCCTCCGCGCTCTGGAGCTGGAGATCGAGGTCTTCCGCGTCGAGCCGGGCAATGACATCGCCGGCCTTGACGCGATCGCCGACGTCGACAAGACGTTCCTGCATCTTGCCGGCGACACGGAAAGCAAGGTCAGTCTCGGTCCGCGGCGCGACGACCCCGACAAAGTCGCGATGGGTCGCGGCATCCTCGAAGACGACCGACTGGATCCGCACCGGTCGCGGCGGCGCCTCGACCGGGCTGGTCGATGCCTCGCAGCCAGCGAGGAAGAGCAGCCCGGCGAGCAGTGGAACAGAACGTGGGATCTTCGTCATGATCCGTGTTCCCCATATCCAATGATGGATGATTCATGACGATTTTCGATAATCTTCACATTCAGGGCGCAGGTTTGCGTCGGACGGTGCGTCATCGCATCAGGTCCTTCTGTTGATGCCCTTCAGGATGAGATTCAGCGTTGCCGTGGAGTCGGCCATCAGATCGGCATCCTCGGCCATTCCCTTCGCCACCAGGACGGGATGGCAAAAGGCGACCATCGCCCGCATCAGGATGCCGGAGGCCTCCTTCGCATCCATCGCCTCAAACTCGCCGCTGTCGATGCCGTCCCTGAGGATCAGTTCGACAGTCGTCCGGACCGTCTCCTTGTGGGCCATGACCGCATCCCAATCCTGTTCGATGGCGATCAGGACGATATCGTGGACGCGCTTTTCCTCGACGAAATTGTCAGCGTGATAGCGCATGACCTCGTGGAAGAGGCGGTCGAGGCGACTGGCGGCCGAGCCGCGCGACCGGGCAACCGCCCAGACCCGCTCGTCGAGCTCACCGAGGCAGCGGACGCAGATCGCCTCGACGATCGCGTGCTTCGACGGGAAGAAGCGATAGACATTGGCCGGCGACATGC
>JAGRKY010000786.1 GCA_020442095.1 Bauldia sp. | reverse complement strand
CTCCTTGATCGGCGGCATCCAGAAATCGGGATGATGGTTGAGCTGGTCGAAGAGCCAGCGCGTGCCACCCTTCTGGGCGCCGATGCAGATGAAGTCGGGCCCGCGCCGGTCGCCATGGGCCAGCAGGTCCGGCATCTCCGTCATGTCGGGACCGCGACCGAGAAGGCGATCGCTGGCCATGCGCAACGCACCCAGCACGTTTCTATCCTTCCATCGCCCATGCACGCGGCATGGGAAGTCTTTCGACCGGCATCCCGGTCAGAGACCGTATTTTGCCGGCCAGTCGGCCGCGGCGCCGCCGAACTGGCGCGCCGACGCCCGTAGCTCGTCAGCCAGATGCCGGCTCAGCCTGTCGCGGAGATCCGGCGACAGCGGCAGCTTCTCCGGATCGCTCTTCCGGTTGAAGCCGGCCGGCGCGGTGCCGCTCGGCTTGGCCGGATCCGCGCCGAGAAAGGTCAGCACCCGCGCTCTCAAGCCTTCGGGATCGGCGACGAGGTCGTCGAAAAGGAACAGCCCGAACCGCGCCTCGGGCACGAAACGCCGCCACCGGGCGACGATCTCGGTCTGGAAGGTCCGTTTCACGACGAAGCGCTTGCGGACCAGTTGCATGAAGTCGTCGGCCATCAGGTCGCGGTCGATATCGCCGTTGCGGATATGCATGGTCAGGTGCGACCACACCCTTTCCACCGGATCGCGGGCGATGAAGACCACCTTGGCGGCCGGGAAGCGGCCGGCGATCCGCCCGATCAGGTCGGCCTCGAGGGTGGAATAGTCCGGTGTGATGTCGCCGGCGATCGCCCCGCCCTTCCCCGCGAAGAGCCGGGCATAGGCGTCGAGGTCGACCTGCCGCCACGGCAGGGCCGAATAAGCCTCGAGGAAGCCGAGGTCGCGCTCGTCGAGCTTGCGGAAACTCCGCTTCTTGCGGCGCCAGTTCAGGCGCCGGAGATCGGCCGCCGCCTTGCCCGAAAGCTTGGCGGCGCGCGGCGATGGCTTCTTGCGGTCGAAATAATGGAGCTCCTTGAAGGGAGGCATCCAGAAATCGGGGTGGAGCTGCACCTGGTCGTAGAGCCAGCGCGTGCCGCCCTTCTGCGCGCCGACGCACAGGAAATCCGGCCCGTCCGGACGGTTCTCAGGCAACACCGACGGCGCGCCGGCCGTCTCCATCGCCATCGCCACCGCCGGCTCCGCCATCAGATGATCTCGCCGCAGGCTTCGCGATAGCGCAGCACCGTCTCGGCCATGCCGAATTGCAGCGCGTCGGCGGTCAGCGCATGGCCGATCGACACTTCGGCAAGGTGCGGCAGCGCCGCGACCAGCGGCGGCAGGTTGGCGAGCGTCAGGTCGTGGCCGGCATTGAGGCCGAGGCCGGCGTCGCGCGCGGCATTGCCGGTCGCGACCACCTTTTCGAGTTCGCGCGCCTGGACGGCCGGGTCGCTCGCGCTCCCGTAGGGCCCGGTGAAGATCTCGACGCGGTCGGCCCCGACGTCCTTCGCCAGCGCCGGCACCGCGGGATCGGGATCGACGAACAGCGATACCCGCATCCCCCCCTGCCGCAGCCGGGCGATGATTCCTTCGAGGAATTCGCGATGCGCGGCGACGTCCCAGCCATGGTCGGAGGTCGCCTGGCGGATATCGTCCGGCACCAGCGTCACCTGCGTCGGGCGGACCGCCTCGACGATCTCGACGAAGCGGGCGTCGGGATTGCCCTCGATATTGAACTCGCGGCCCGGGAATTCGTCGGCGATCAGCTTCGCGAGATCCGGCACGTCGGCGCGGCGGATATGGCGCTCGTCCGGCCGGGGATGGACGGTCAGGCCGTGGGCGCCCGCCTGCAGCGCGATGCGTCCCATGCCGGTGACGCTCGGCCATGGCAGGTCGCGCCGGTTGCGGAGCTGGGCGATGGCGTTGAGATTGACGGAGAGTCTGGCGGTCATGGCCGGATCGTTCGGAACAGGGAGCCTGGCCGGGGCGTATCGGGTAACGTCGCCGGCCGCGGTTGCGGGTTACTTCTGGCCATGTCGCGGCCGGCCGTCAAGGCCGGGGCCTGGGCCGGACGCCCCGTCCGGGAGCGTCCGCGCCCGGACAGGCCGATTGCCGAAACGTCATTCGGATGAAGGGCTTGCGCTCCGGGCTTGAATCGCCCTGCGAACCTCAATCCGTGCGGCTCGCCAGCCGGGTCATCGTTTCGGGCCCGCGCGACACCGCCGCGATGCCGGTGCGGCACACCTCGACCATGCCGAGCGGCGCCATCACCGCCAGGAACTGCTCGATCTTGTCGGTGCGGCCGGTGAGCTGGAAGATGAAATGCTCGGTCGACGCACCTACCACCTCGGCCCGGAAGGCATCCGCGATGCGCAGCGCCTCCACCCGCTTCTCGCCCTTGCCCGCGATCTTGACGAGGGCAAGCTCGCGTTCGAGCGGATTGCCGTCCGCGGTCAGGTCGTTGACCGAATGGACCGGAACCAGCCGTTCGAGCTGGTTCTTGATCTGGGTGAGCACCATCGGCGTGCCGGTCGTGACGATGGTGATCCGCGACTGGTGCTTGGCGTGCTCCGTCTCGGACACCGTCAGGCTGTCGATGTTGT
>JAGRKY010000785.1 GCA_020442095.1 Bauldia sp. | reverse complement strand
ATGGGCGGCTCGATGCACGCCTTCTTCCTGCCCTTCGGCGCCTATCCGAACAATGCCATCGTCGGGGCTTCGGCGGGCATCGCGACCGGGGCGGCGATGCGCAAGCGCCTCGGCGGCGACGGCGGCATCACGGTCGCCTATGCCGGCGACGGCTCGACCGGCTGCGGCCCGGTCTGGGAGGCGATGAACTTCGCCAGCATGGCCCAGCTCAAGGGGCTGTGGCCGGAGGCGCATCGCGGCGGGCTGCCGGTGCTCTTCTGCTTCAACAACAACTTCTATGCGATGGGCGGCCAGACGATCGGCGAGACGGCGGGCTGGGACCGGCTGTCGCGGATCGGCGCCGGCATCAACCCCGACGCCATGCATGCCGAGACGGTCGACGGCGCGAATCCGCTGGCGGTTGCCGACGCGGTCGCACGGAAGCGCGCACTGCTCGTCGAGGGCGGCGGGCCGGCGCTGCTCGACGTCGAGTGCTACCGCTCGTCCGGCCACTCGACCACCGACGCCAACGTCTACCGCTCGCGGGACGAGATGAAGGCGTGGGCCGCGCACGATCCGATCGCGCTCTATGCCGCGACGCTGAAGGAGGCCGGCATCCTCGACGATGCCGCCGAGGCGGCGATGGCCGAGACGGTCGCGGCGCGGATCCGGGCGGTGACCGCGGCGGCGGTCGACCCGGCGATCGCCCCGCCGGTCGAGATCAGGGCGAACCCGACGCTGATCGGCGACCTGATGTTTTCGGACACCAAGATCGAGCTGCCCGCCGGGCCGGTCGGCAGCTTCACCGACCCGGCGACCACCTCGCGCGTCCGCCAGCTTGCCAAGAAGGCCCGCTTCGGGCTCGACGAGAACGGCGAGCGCCATTCGCCGATGCGCGCCGTCACCATCCGCGACGCGCTGTTCGAGACGCTGGTCCACCATTTCACCCACGACGAGTCGCTGATCGGCTACGGCGAGGAATGCCGCGAATGGGGCGGCGCCTTCGGCGTCTATCGCGGCCTGTCGGACATCCTTCCCTACGATCGGCTGTTCAACTCGCCGATCTCGGAAGCCGCGATCGTCGCGACCGCCGTCGGGTTTGCGATGGAGGGCGGCCGGGCGGTGGTCGAGCTGATGTACACCGACTTCATCGGCCGGGCCGGCGACGAGATCTTCAACCAGATGGCCAAGTGGCAGTCGATGTCGGCGGGGATGCTGAAGCTGCCGGTGGTGCTGCGCTGCTCGACGGGGAGCAAGTACGGCGCCCAGCATTCGCAGGACTGGAGCGGGCTCGTCGCCCATATTCCGGGCCTCAAGGTCGTCTATCCCTCGACGCCCTATGACGCGAAGGGGCTGCTCGCCTCGGCCCTCGCCGGCAACGACCCGGTGGTCTTCTTCGAGAGCCAGCGGCTCTACGACGCGACCGAGATGTTCCACGAGGGCGGGGTGCCGGAGGACTATTACCAGCTCCCGATCGGCGAGCCGGACGTGAAGCGGGAAGGGACGGACGTCACCATCCTGACGCTCGGGCCATCGCTCTACGCCGCGGTCAACGCCGCCGAGACGCTCGCCGCCGAGCACGGCGTCTCGGCCGAGATCATCGACGCGCGGTCGCTGGTGCCCTTCGACTACGCGGCGGTGCTGAAGTCGGTCAAGAAGACCGGCCGCATCCTGCTCGTCTCCGAGGCGTCGGAGCGCGGCAGCTTCCTGATGACGCTCGCCGCCAATATCGGCCGCTACGCCCATGGCGACCTTGCCGCGCCGCCGCGGGTGCTCGGCTCGCCGAACTGGATCGTGCCGGGCGCCGAGATGGAATCGACCTATTTTCCCCAGGCGCAGGACATCATCGATATTGTGTGCTGCGAGCTGATCCCCGAAAAGAATACCGACTACCGGGGGCTGCGGGGCTGGGACGGGCTTGATCTCTCCCGGCGCGGCATCTGATCCGAAGAAGCCAAAGAGGAGAAGTCTCGTGGATGTTCCGATCGTCATGCCGCAACTCGGCGTCGATATCGAGGAAGCCCAGATCGACGAATGGCTGAAGGCCGAAGGCGACAGCGTCGAGGAGGGCGAGCAGGTGGTGATCGTCACGACGCCCAAGGTGACGCTCGAGCTCGAGGCGCCGGCGACCGGCGTGCTGAAGTCGATCGCGGTGCCGGCCGACGAGATCGCCAAGGTCGGTGCGACGCTCGGCGTCATCGAGACCGAGTGATCCGGGACGCGGCATGGCACCGAGCCGGGAAACGACCGTCGACGTCGCGGGCAAGCGGCTCGCCTATCTCGAGGCGGGCGAGGAGGGACCGCCGGTTCTCCTGCTGCACGGCTTCGGCGCCGACCGGCTGACCTGGCTGCTGACCCAGCGCGATGTCGCGAGCTACGCCGCGACCATGGCGATCGACCTGCCGGGTCATGGCCAGTCGGAAAAGACGATCGGCGAGGGCGGTATCGCGGCTTTCACCGACCTCGTCGCCGGCTTCCTCAAGCTTCGCGACGTCGGGCCGGTCCATGTCATCGGCCATTCGCTCGGCGGTGCGGTGGCGATCGACCTTGCCCATCGCTATCCCGATCTCGTCGCCTCGCTCTTCCTGCTGGCGCCGGCCGGGATCGGCCAGGGGATCGACGCGGACTTCCTGACGGCGCTGACCGGCATGGAGACGCTCGACCAGGCGAGCGCGGTGCTGGAGAAGCTGGTCGAGCGCAAGCGGCTGATCAGCCCGCAGATGACGGCGCGGGCGCTCTCGCAGATTTCGGGGCCGGGCGTCCGCGAGTCGCTTCGCGAGGTCGCGGAGCATCTCAAGACCGCGCATTTCGACATGGCCGAGGCCGTCGCCGGGGTCGGCAGGCGGGGGCTGCCGGTGACGGTGGTCTGGGGCGCCAATGACCTGGTCAACCCGCTGGTCGAGGAAGCCGCCGCGGCGCTCGGCGCGAAGCTCCATGTCGTCGAGGACGCCGGCCATCTGCCGCATATCGAGAGCCATCCGGAAGTGAATGCGCTGATCCGCGCCTTTCTCGCCGAAGCGAACGGCGACGCGGCAGGCTGAGCGGGGACTCGGCTCGGCAGCCACCACGGTGTAATGAGCCCCTGAAGACGGCAGACGCGGGCGCACCGCCTGGAGGAGACGGGGGAGCATGACCTATATCGGCATCGACGTCGGCACGACG
>JAGRKY010000784.1 GCA_020442095.1 Bauldia sp. | reverse complement strand
GCCCTATGCCGGCGACATGGGCGGCGGCTTCCATCCGATCCGCCGCGACGCCGACTTCCTCGCGGCAGGGGAAGCGCCGATCCGGCCGCTGCTCGCCGACCTCGCCTTCACCCGCGGGCAGGCCTCCTGGGGGATGATCTTCCGGCGCGGCAGCTTCGCGGTGTCGGAAGCGGATTTCCTGACGATCGCCCGGGCGATGGGCGTCGCCGACAAGGTGGTCGCCGCCGGCTGATGCCGTCGGCCGGCCGGCGCAGCCGTATGAGGCAATGGCCGGGCACGGGGCGGGATGATCGATTCTCGCCGCTTTCCCGTGCTCCATTCGCGTCATGTGCGCGACGCTGCTGATGCTGACCCTGGCGGTGACCGATCCGGCCGCGACCGTCTTCACGATCCCCTCGGTTTCCGGCGTGCCGGGGCTGATGCCGGGGGACGCGATCGTCGTGCTGTCCTACACGGCCGAACGCCAGCCGGAACGAGGCGACCTCGCCGTCTATCGCGGCCAGCAGGACCGGGCGGTCCACAACGTCCATCGCATCGTCGGGCTTCCGGGCGAGCGCATCCAGATGATCGGCGGCGCCCTGCTGATCGACGGCGAGGCGGTCGAGCGGACGGAAGTCGGCGCCTATCGCCTGCCTGAAACCCATGGCGGAAGGGAGGACGCGGCGGGTCTCTATCGCGAGACGCTTCCCGGCGGCGTCACGTTCGAAACGCTGGATATCGACCCGGACGGATTCCTCGACGACACGCCGGTTTTCGACGTGCCGGCCGATTCCTATTTCGTCCTCGGCGACAATCGCGACAACGCGGCCGACAGCCGGATCTCCGCTGTCGGCGCGATCCCGCGCGCGGACCTTGCCGGCTATGTCGACCGGGTCGCGTGTCGCGGCGAGGCGGGGAGGTAGGCTCCCGAGCGCGCGGCCGCCCGACTGTCACACGAGCGTCATCCAATTGTTGCACGACCGGGGCAACAAGCACGCCGAAACCGTGACATGAGCAGGCCATGAACAACAAGACCAGCTTCGAGATTCTCGACAATGCCGACGTGCCGTCCCGCCATGCCGCAGCCGGAGAGGTCATCCTCGCCGCGGGCTCCGACTCGAAGGAGATGTTCATCATCCGCAAGGGCACGGTGGCGATCTCGGTCGGCGGAAAGGTCGTCGAGGCGGTCGGGCACGGCGGCATCTTCGGCGAAATGGGCCTGATCGACTTCGAGACCCGCAGCGCCGATGCGATCGCGGTCGAGGATTGCGACCTCGTGCCGATCGACGAGCGGCTGTTCGTCGTGCTGGTCCAGGAGACGCCGTATTTCGCCCTCGACGTGATGCGGACGCTGGTCCACCGCATCCGGACGATGAATGCCCTTCTCAGCGAAACGCAGCCGTAGCCGCGGCAAGACGATTTCCGGACGCCCTAGTCGCCGAGCAGGTGGACGAGCTTGTTGGTGGTGGTCAGGCGCTCGGCGAGGATGCTCGCCATGCCGCGGTGGAAACCGATGACGGCTTCCGGCGTCGTCGCTCCCAGCCGTTCCAGGGTCTCGGCCGAGAAACGCCATGCGACCAGCGCACTTTCCGCGATGATCGACGCCGTGCGGGGCCTGCCGAGATAAAAGGCCATCTCGCCGACGATCGAGCCGCTGCCGACGGTCGCAACCCGGACGTGGACCACTTCACTATCCTCGAGGACCACAGCCGCGCGGCCGCTCTCGATGAAGAAGATGTCGCCGGACGGCGTTCCCTGCTCGATCAGCCGGGCGCCGGGCGCGATCTCGACGCGCTCGAGGTGCGGCAGCATCGCCCTGGCGAGCCGCTCGTCCTTGACCACCTCGTGAATCAGGTCGGTGACGGAGGTCGGCGCGCCGGTGACGACGTCGGGGGCGATCTCGGCAAGGAGGTGGTTCTCGCTCCACTCCAGCGCATGGTCGAGGTCGTTCTCGAAACGGATATGCGAGTCCTCGTCGGGCTTCAGGCCGCCCCGGATCATCGCCGCGCGGATAGTCTCCGACATGCCGCCGAGAACCAGGACGAAGCCGTCGGGACCGGCCATCTGCTCGAAACGGCTGAAGCTCTGCACGGTCGACGAATCGAGACCGCTGACCCGGCTGAAATCGACGACGAGATAGCGGATCGGCTGGCCGCCGTGGCTTTCGATACGCTGCTGGATGATCTTGCGAACGCGGTCGGCGGTGCCGAAGAAGAGATAGCCCTGCAGGCGGACGATGAGGATGGCGTCGCCGGCCCGGCGCAGGACCTCGCGCCGCTCCTCGGAGGAATCGTTGCTGCTCTGGTAGTCCCGGCCGGTCATCATGTGGCGGACGATCTCGACCCTCCCGTATTCGACGACGAAGAGGATCGTGGCGGCGACCAGGCCGGTCAGGATGCCCCATGCGAAGCCGGCGGTGACGATGACCAGGAAGATCAGCAGGATGACGAGGTATTCGCGGGCCGACAGGCGCGAATAGGATCGCACCAGCCAGGGAATGACAAGCGACAGGCCGATCCAGATCAGCAGGCCGCCGAGAAGCGGCGTCGGTACCAGCGACAGCACCACCTCGCCGAAGACAAGGGCCGCGATGCAGAATGCGGAGACGATGAGCCCGACCGTCGCGCCCGCGGCGCCGAGACGCAGCGACAGGATGGTCAGCGATACCGAATGGAAGCCCGGCATGCCGCCGCCTATGCCGCCGAGCAGGTTCTGGATGCCGACCGACCTGAGCTCGCGGTCGAGATCGATGTCGCGGCGCGAGTCCATCTCGATGCCGGTGGCGTTCA
>JAGRKY010000783.1 GCA_020442095.1 Bauldia sp. | reverse complement strand
ATGGGCATCGAACTGGCCGGCGACGTCCTTGACCAGGATCGTCTGCGAGCCCTTGTAGTCGACGATGATGGTGACGTCGGTCGTGCCTTCGACGACCGTCACGTCCTTCTTGTGGAAGCCCTCGAGCACGATCTGGTCGTAGCCGATCTCGAAGTCGGTGATCGTGTCGTCGCCGAACTTGCCGCTGAAGAAGAAGGAGTCGAAGCCGCCGTCGGGAGTCGCGGTCCCGGAGACATTGCCGGAAAGCGTGTCGTTGCCCTTGCCGCCGGTCAGGAGGTCGGACGCCGCGCCGCCCTGGAGCACGTCCTTGCCCTTGCCACCGTATAGCTGGTCGGTCTCGGCGCCACCAAACAGCATGTCGGCGCCGTTGTCGCCGTAGAGTTCGTCGACGCCGTCGTCACCCTCGATGGTGTCGTTGCCGTCGTCGCCGTGGATCGTGTCGCCTGCCAGGCCGCCGTAGATCGTGTCGAGGCCGTTGCCGCCGAAGATGATATCGGCACCGGCGCCGCCCTCGATATAGTCGTTGCCGCCGCCGGCAAAGATCGTGTCGCCGCCCTCGTCGCCGAACAGCATGTCGAGACCGTTGCCGCCGAAAATCGAGTCGACGCCCTCGTCGCCGTGGATCGTGTCGGCGCCCTTCTGCCCCTTCAGTATGTCGTCGCCGGTGCCGCCGTTCAGGGTGTCGTTGCCATTGCCGCCGAAGATCGTGTCGTTGCCCTCATCGCCGTTGAGCGTGTCGTTGCCGCCGCCGCCCTTGAAGGTGTCGTTGCCGCCGAGCCCCTGGAAGGTGTCGTTGCCGCCATTGCCCTTGAAGACGTCGTGGAAGGGACCGCCGAGGAAGTTGTCGTCATACTTGCTGCCGATGTATTCCCACTTGACCGGCGAAACCAGAAGCCCGACGAAGCTCACCGCCGTGGCGTTGGTGTTCACGACGTCGAGCGGCGTGTTGTAGCCCGTCACCGTCCACGACGTATTCGGCTGGCTGTTGTCGATCGCGTCGAAGCTCTCGACGATGCCGGTGAAGCGGCCGTTGCTATCGACCCCGAATCCCTTGCCGTGCAGGATCATTGTGTAGGTGATGCTCGGATCCATGCCTCCGGCGAAGCTGGTGAGCACCGCCTTCTTGGAGTTGATCACATGGTAGCTGTTGGACTGTTTGCTCACGCCGTCCACAAAGTTCGGACCGTTGAACGGACCGGATACGACTATCTTCGCCATGGGTAAATATTCCTCCGCTTAGGGAATCGTCAGGAGCCCAATCAACACCCGAGAACTGCCGGATCCGCCTCGCGCCCGCGAGCCGGATCCACCGCGCAATGTGCTAGGTCGCGAAAGCCCGGTCTTCAACCGACGTTAGCCAGACGACCTTAACCGGAAGTTGATCTAGGGCATACCCGTCCGACCGTCGCTGGTGTGATCTCGATCACAGATTCCGGTGTTCGATAGCGGTAGGAATCGGCAAATTATCTTTGCCGGCATCCCGGCAATTTCATTGGAGCACAACGACCATATGGCGAAATATCGCGCCAACCTCCCGCAGGTCAGCGGGGACGACATTTTTCTGACAGACGGCGGGATCGAGACCTACCTTATTTTTCACGAAGGCGTTGAACTCCCCTATTTCGCGGCCTTCGATCTGTTGCGGGATGCTGCAGGGCGCGATGTCCTGCTCAACTATTATCGCCACTTCGCCGAGATCGCGGTCGAGGCAGGCCTCGGTTTCGTGCTCGAGGCGCCGACCTGGCGCGCCAACCCGGACTGGGGCGCGAAGCTCGGCTACAGCGACCGCGCGACCATCGCGATGAATCACGAAGCGATCGCGCTGATGGAGGAGTTGCGGCTCGAATTCGAGACGCCCCGCTCGCCGATGGTGATCAGCGGTTGCGTCGGACCGCGCGCCGACCGCTACAGCCGCGCCGAGGCGATGACGGCGGAACAGGCCGAGCGCTACCACGCCCCTCAGGTCAATGCCTTCCGCCGCGCCGACGCCGACATGGTCACCGCCCTCACCATGTCCTACACCAACGAGGCGGTCGGCATCGCCCGGGCCGCGGCCAAGGCCGACATGCCCGTCGTCATCTCATTCACCGTCGAGACCGACGGGCGGCTGCCGAGCGGCCAGACCCTCAAGGAAGCGATCGCGATTGTCGACCTCGCGACCGGCGCTACCCCGACCTACTACATGATCGACTGCGCCCACCCGACCCATTTCGCCCATCTCTTCGACCGGGACGAGACCTGGGTCCAGCGCATCCAGGGGCTGCGCGCCAATGCCTCGACGGCAAGCCATGCGGAGCTCGACGACGCGACGGAGCTCGACGAGGGGGATCCGATCGACCTCGCCGAGCGCTACGCGGACCTCCGGCGCCGCCAGCCGCAGCTCACGGTGATGGGCGGCAGCTGGGGTACGGACCACCGCCACATCGTGGAAATCTGCCTCGCCTGCATGGAAGCCGCCTGAGCTCCCATTCAGGTCTCGGTCAGGTCTTCAGGAAGGCGGCGAAGGCCTCGTCATAGCTCCCGTGCCAGCGCGACAGCGGCGGACGGTTCTCGGCGATGTCGCCGGCCGCCCACAGCATCCGCTTGGCGTCCATCTCCCGGGTCACGTCATTGTCCGGGCAGATGATGTAGAAGTCGCCCTTCCCCGTCGCCTCGACGAGAAGGTCGACGACCTGGTCGGGCCACCATGCGCCGGCCGGCTTTTCGGTGGCCCCGCCGGCGGTCATCGTTGTGAAGGTCCAGCCGGGCACCAGCAAATGGGCGGTCACCTTGCAGTCCTCGATGTTCCTGAGGCTGTGCTGGAGCCCCTCGGTGATCACCTTCACGCCCGCCTTTGAGACGTTGTAGGCGGTGTCGCCGGGCGGACAGGTGATCCCCTGCTTCGACCCGGTATTGACGATCATCGCGGCATTGCCCTGGCCGATCATCGCCGGGCTGAAGGCATGGACGCCGTTGATCACGCCCCAGAGATTGACGCCGAGCACCCGCTGCCAGCGGTCATAGTGGTCGAACGGGCCGCCGCCGGGCGCCGTCCCGGCATTGTTCATCAGCACCGCGACGTCGCCGAAGGCGTCGTAGACCCGCTCGCGCAGCGCCT
>JAGRKY010000782.1 GCA_020442095.1 Bauldia sp. | reverse complement strand
AGGCGACCGCCAGAACAACGCGAACCACAGAAATCCGCGATCCGTGAGTCGCACCATATCCACGCCGCCGGTCCATGCAACGCCAAAAGCGCCCGGAGCGCTCCCGGAGGCGGTGGTTTTCCGACCGTGTTGCAGAATTGGCACGAATTGCCCCTCCGCGGTAACCTTTCGGTCATAAACTGGCGGTTTTCCGGGGGGAAGAAGCCCGCCCGGGCGCCGTGACCCGGAGGCCACGGAGGCCACCGAGTCGTTTCTACGAGCGCCTCGCGACCCGATTCCCGCCCGCGCAGTTGCCCTTCGCAGCCGGACTCGGGCCCCGACGATTCGACCCGCCAGCCCCCGACAAGGGGAATCGCCCGACATCGCCGCTTGATCGCGGGAGCGTGGGCGGTTATCTCCGACGGGACCGGAGAGGTGGCCGAGTGGTCGAAGGCGCTCGCCTGCTAAGCGAGTATACGGCTTAAAACCGTATCGTGGGTTCGAATCCCATCCTCTCCGCCAGCTCCCCGCCAGGATCACCTCCCTCTCAGGCCGTGCCTCCGGAACCGGGATTCCTGCCGCCGGGGGTGGATCCGGTCCCCGCGCCCTCCCCGCTTCCGGCCGCCGCCCTACTTGCGACGGGTGGCGGACGCGTTTACCGCGACCGCAGCGCGGAAAAGGGTCTTCAGCGCCCTGGCATCCACCGACTCGCCCTCGCGGATATCGATGGCGCGCCGGACATTGCCCTCGAGGCTCGCATTGAAGAGACCCGACGGGTCGTCGACCGCCGCGCCCCTGGCGAAGGTGAACTTGACCTTGTCCTTGTAGGTTTCGCCGGTGCAGACGATGCCGTCATGCTCCCACACCGGGACGCCGAGCATGCCGTTCGAGGGCTTCCGCCATTTCACCGCCTCGACGATATCGGGATCGGCCTCATGGATGAGCGCGCGGACCCTGGCGAGCACTTCGCCGCGCCAGTCGTCGCAGGCCGCGATTCGCGCGTCGATCAGGGCCGAGGGAGACTCGTCGGCGCCCGGAATCTCGTTCCTGTCCGTTGTCATGACGATTCTCCTCCCTTTTCCGGGCCTCGCTTGGACCTGCGCGTCGCCCGACCTATCCAGACCGGCTCCCCTTCCGGTCCGGCATGTAGCCGAACTTGCGCATCAATGGCCGGTGCGCCTTGACGATCCGGGCGACCTGCTCGTCGGTGAGCTCGTCCTGCCACTGCCCCGACCGGCCTGAGCGGAAGAAGGACGCGGCCGCCTCCGGCTTCTCGACGAAGCCCTGCTCGCTCTCCTTGGCGCGCAGCCGGTTGAAATCGGTCAGCGCGATCGCCTGGCGGAGTTGCTCCCGGGTTGGCTTGAGCAGGATATGACGGGCGATGCGGGCGAAGGTCCCCTCCGGCTTCTCGATCATGTCCTCGTAGCGGACGGCAAGGAAGGCGGGGTTCGGCCGGTCGGTCCAGCTCGCGACATTCTCGCTCCACGAGCCGGAGATGACACGGACCCGCTCATGCCCCTTCTCGACGCTGCGGCGGATGCCCCAGCCGGGCGTCGCCATCCGCTCGATCACCTTGTCGATGGTCGTATTGCTGAAGGCGGCATAGGAGATGGCGACGTCGAGCGGGTTGCGGACGATATAGATGGCGCCGGCGGTCGCCGACGGGTTGATCAGCGGGTTGCCGAAATCGACGCCGTTGGCGTTGTGGGTCTTGAGGTAGATCGGCCGTCCCGCCGATTCGGCGAGCGCCACCTGGACGCGGGGACGCGCCGCTGCGATCTCGGCCTCGCTCGCCAGCGCCACCGGCTTGCCGAGGAAGCGCGGGTAGAGCGCGGCAGCGTTTTCCACACCTCCTCCCTCCTCGATCCGGTTGATGTCGACGTCCGCCGTATCGGCGTCGCGCATCACACCGTTCAGCGCGTTGATGAAGGCGCGGGTCCAGGTGTTGCCGGAACGTGGATAGGACGCGATCCAGATGATCCCCCGCGGCCTGTTTTCGTCGAGAACGATCATGCCCTTGTCGTGGTGCCCCGGCTGCTTCCGGGGTCCAGATGGCAGCGACCGGCCCCCGATGGCAAGCGCCAAATCGGCTTCCGCCGGCGGGACGCCTAGCCGAGCGCCTCGTCGATGATCGCCTTGTAGCCGGGTTCGTCGAGGAGATCGCCCGGCCGCCGCCGCTGGCCCGCGAAGACGTCCTCCCCGTCGAGCCAGCGCCGCTCGACATCCTCCGTGGCGATCGCGAATTCCAGCCCCCCGGTCAGCTCGTAGGCGCGGTGGTCGAGCTCGGCGCACCACAAAGCGCCGGTCAGCGCCAGCGAATAGGC
>JAGRKY010000781.1 GCA_020442095.1 Bauldia sp. | reverse complement strand
AAGTCTGCCCTTCGCTTGCCTCAATAGCGCTGTTATGATCCCGTCGGCCGGCTGGAAAGCACGGCCGGCGGGGATCGCCGCCGGGCGCGTCGGCCGGAATGGCAGGGAAAACGTGGCATCATTCGCCGCCGAGGACCCACGGGCGGCGTCTTGGGCGGGGATAACGAGGGTTAAGCTAAGCCAATGATGGGATTCAGGCGCTTATTCGCGGCAGGCGCTACAGCCATTGCGATCGCGGTCGCCGGAATGCTGGTGCAGCCGGTCGCGGTTGCCGCCGATGTCATCGTCGTGCCGCCCGGCAACCAGTTCAAGAAACAGCCGAGAATCTATTCGGGATCCCGTGCGCTGACGATGATGGGCGGCGGAACCTTCAAGACCAAGTACCAGAAGGTCTATCGGCTGCTTGCCAGCGATCCGAACCTGATCGCCCGGATCAAGAAGGTCTCGGCGCTCTACGGCATCGACCCGATCCATGTCATCGGGGCGATCGTCGGCGAGCACACCTACAACATCGACACCTACGACACGCTGCAGACCTACTACGTCAAGGCGATGCAGTATGTCTCCAACGACTCGCTGGTCTTCGCCAACCGCGGCGATACGGCTGCGGAGCTTTTCGCCCGGCCGCAATTCGCCAAATGCAACCAGTACAAGATGAATTACGAGGTCTGGGACTGTCGCCAGACGACCTGGGAAAACGTCTTCATGGGACGCTTCGTCGACGGGAAGAAATATCCGCGCGACAGGCTCCATCGCGTCTATTTCGGACCCGCCTTCGCCGGCCAGACCTTCGGATTCGGCCAGCTCAGCCCGGTCGCGGCGCTCGCGGTCACCGATATCGTCCACGCCAAGTCCGGCCTGCCGCTGCTGACCATCGACAATGCGCCGGAAGTCTACCAGAACATCATGAATCCGGAGACGTCGCTGCATTACGTGGCGGCCAATATCAGGGTCTCGATCGACCTCTACAAGTCGATCGCCGGCTTCGATATCTCGCAGAATCCCGGCATCACCGCGACGCTCTACAACCTCGGCAACGCGGCGACGCGGGCGCGCATCCTGCGGGCCGAGAACCAGAAGCGGGCCAAGGCCGGCAAGCCGCCCATGTATCCGCAGGAAAATTTCTACGGGTGGTTCGTCAACGACAAGGAAGCGGAGCTCCGCAAGCTTCTCTAGGCTTCCGCACCCCGCCTGGCGCGCTCAGTCCCTCAGCCGGCGGATCCGCACATAAAACGCCCCGGCGCCGCCATGGCGCCGGCCGGCCTCCGAGAAGCCGCTGACGATCGGCTGGAAGGCGCTAGATCTCAGCCATTCCGGCACCGACCGCCGCAGCACCCCGCGCTCGTGCATGCCATAGGCCGTCGGCTCCCCCGGACGGCCCTTGCCGGTAATCACCAGCGCCACCCGCGCGCCATCGGCTTGCGCGTTCTCCAGGAACCCGAGAAGCCGCCGGTGCGCCGCGCTTTGCGTCAGGCCGTGGAGATCGATGCGGGCGTCGACGCGAATCCGCCCACGGGTGAGGCGCGCGATGGTCCGCCGGTCGAGCTCGGTCGGCCTCTGCTGCACCGGGCGCGGCTCCGACGCGGGTGGCCGGCTGGCTGGCCGGGGTTCGCGTGGCTTTCGCGGCGGCGATTCGGCCTTTGCCGGCAGGGAATCCGGCTTCGCGTCATCCTTTGGGACGGCACTTCGCCGCGAAGCGGGGCGAAGCGGCTTTGCGCTGTTCTTGACCGCCGCCCAAAGCCGCTCGTCCTCCTCGCTCAGGCCCTGGCGGGGCGGCCGCCGGCTCATGGCGCGCGCCCCTCCGCCCCCCTGCGCGGCACAAAGAGGATGAACCGCCCCCGCGCCGCGAGGCCGCCGGCGATCGCGCCGGCCGCATCGCCCGAGCCGATGAAGATGTCGCCCCGCGCCGCGCCGACGATCGCCGAGCCGGTATCCTGTGCGACCATCAGGTGGCGGAAGGGCTTGCGGTCGGCGAGGACGGTATCGACCCAGGCGGGCCCGTGGAAGCTGTGGATCAGCCGGTCGACGGCGAGGCTTCGGCCGGGCGTCAGCGGCACCTTGGCGGCGGCGACCGGTCCGAGCCCGGGATCATCGACCGGCGCCTCGCGGAAGAAGATGAAGGAGCGGTTCTCGGCCATGACGCCAGCCGCCTCGTCGGGATGGGCGGCGAGCCAGGCCCTGATCGTCTCCATCGTCGCGCCGCCGGAGGGGAGTTCGCCCCTCTCGATCAGCACCCTGCCGATCGGCGTATAGGGGTGGCCGCTCTTGGCCGCGTAGGTGATCCGCATGTCGCCGCCTTCGGCGAGGCGGATTCGCGCCGCGCCCTGGATATGGATGAAGAAGGCGTCGACCGGATCGGCGAGATAGACGAGCTCCAGCCCCCGGCCCTTGAGGAAGCCGGCTCCGATCCCGGCCCGGTCGGGATAGGGCGCGAATCCACCGGCGAGCCGCCGCGCGAAACGGGTGCCGGGCTCGATTCCGGCCGGCGGATCGTTCGGATCGACCTCGACGAGGTCGTCCGGCCGACGGTAGATCGGCGTCGAGAAAGCCGCCGACGGCGTCCGCGAGCCCGGCACCACCGGTTCGTAATAGCCGGTGAAGAAGCCCGGACCGGACGCCGGATGAACCTCGAAGGGGCGGAATTCGGCCTCGAAGAAGGCCCGCGCCGC
>JAGRKY010000780.1:766-1688 GCA_020442095.1 Bauldia sp. | reverse complement strand
TCATCGCCCGCTGGCGCATGCCGCCCGAGAACTGGTGGGGATAGTCGTCGACCCGCCGCTCGGGATGCGGGATGCCGACCTGCCGCAGGAGGTCGATCGCCCGGGCGCGGCCCTCGGCCTTCGACAGGCTCATATGCTCGGCCAGCATCTCGCCGATCTGGGCGCCGATCCGGTGCAGCGGATTGAGCGAGGTCATCGGGTCCTGGAAGATCATCGCGATCTCCTTGCCACGGACGTCGCGCATGCCGGATTCATCGAGGGCGAGGAGGTCGCGACCCTTGTAGAGCATCTCGCCGGAGAAGCCGAAGCGGCGGTCGGTGCGGTCGAGGCCGATGATCGAGCGGGCGGTGACGGTCTTGCCGCACCCCGATTCGCCGACGATGCCAAGCACCTCGCCATGGCCGAGGCTCAGTGACAGGTCCCGCACCACCTCGGCGGGGTGGCCGCCGATCGCGATCGAGACGCCGAGGTGCCGCATCTCGAGGAGGGGGGCGGCCGGCTCGGCCATGGCCTCAGGCTTGGTCAAAAGGCGCTCCGGTCAGGGACGGCGTCGTCGCCATCATGACTCATTGTCGGCTGGCAATGCAGTCCGCAACGGGAGTCAGCCGCGAGGCGGGGTGATCGGAGAGCCGCGGGAAAGCAGGAGGGAGTCATGGTGCCTTGCTTCAGTGCTCCGCTTGACCGGAAAGTCAAGATCGTATACAAAACTACACTTCGACTTGCAACGGTGCACGCTGTCGCAAACCGGAATTTGCGATGCCGTGTGTGCCGAACGTGGCCTGTCGCCACATAACGAGCCTGGGGATGACGACATGCGAAACTCTGGCAAGCCTTCAGACGATATCCGTTCGGCCGCGCCCGTGGACGGCATAAGCCGGGCCGAGTTCCTGCGCCTCTTCGGCGGCCTTTCGGTCTTCGCCGC
>JAGRKY010000780.1:0-740 GCA_020442095.1 Bauldia sp. | reverse complement strand
ACGCTGACCGTCGGCATCAGCAGCGACATCAAGACCCTCGACCCGCAGATGTCGACGCTCGACGTCCTGCGCCACACGATCCGCTCGACCGTGTTCGAGAGCCTGGTCTTCATCAATCCCGACACGCTTCAGGCCGATCCGATGCTCGCCGAGTCCTGGACGCTCGCCGACGACGGCCTGTCGCTGACCTTCAAGCTCCGCGACGGCGTGACCTGGCATGACGGTTCGCCCTTCACCGCCGCCGACGTGGTCTTCAGCATCAACCGCGCCAAGGATCCCGATGTCGGCAGCCCCTTCTCGGCGCAGATGGCGCCGGTCAGTGGCGTCGAGGCGATCGACGATCACACCGTCAAGGTGACGCTCGCCGCGACGACGCCGGGCATCCTTGCCAACATCGCCTCGGTGCAGATGGTGAAGGAAGGCAACATCGCCGATATCGGCACCGCGCCGGTCGGCACCGGACCGTTCAAGTTCGCCAACTGGGCGCCCGGCGACCATATCCGGGTCGAGCGCTACGACGGCTATTATCTCGACGGAAAGCCCGAGCTCGACGCGATCGAGTGGCGCATCGTTCCCGATTCCCAGGCGCGGCTCGCCGGCCTTCAGGACGGTTCGCTCCAGCTCCTCGCCCTGGTCGAGGCCAAGGACGTCAAGCAGGCGGAGACCTTCGCCGATGTCCAGGTGCTGACCACCAAGCCGTACATTCTCTACGAGAACTTCAACATCAACACCAAGCGCGC
>JAGRKY010000779.1 GCA_020442095.1 Bauldia sp. | reverse complement strand
GCTTCGCCGATCGAGATGTACCTGAACGACATCTTCACGGTGACCGTGAACATGGCCGGGCTGCCGGGCATCGCGGTGCCGGCCGGGCTCGACGACAAGGGGCTGCCGCTTGCCCTGCAACTGATCGGCCGGCCGTTCGACGAGGAGATGCTCTTCCGGACCGGGCAGGTGATCGAGGATGCGGCGGGGCATTTTGTCCCGGAGCGTTGGTGGTAGCGCGTTGTCGGTGTAGCGTTTCAGCCAGGAAGCCGCCGGCGGTGCGGCCAGTTGTCGGCAATCGCGCGAGTCGAGGAGTAGGAAATGGATCACGCCAAGTTCAAAGCATCGATCGCGGGCGATGAGCCGCCGGAAGGGCTGAGCGATCCGATGCGGGCGCTCTGGCATGCCGGCAAGGGCGATTGGGCGGCCGCGCATGATGTCCTCCAGGACGACGAAACCTCCGATGCGGCCTGGGTCCATGCCCATCTCCACCGGATGGAAGGCGACATGCCCAACGCCCGCTACTGGTATTCCAAGGCCGGCAAGCCCTTCGCCGATATCTCGCTCGACGAGGAATTCGACACCATCGCCAATATCCTGATCGGCCGGAGCTAGGCGTCGGTCTCCCGACCGGCATTGTCGGCCTCATCGTTGTCGTTCCTCGCACCGGGCACGCCTGCCGCGTCCCTGCGTCGAAATTGTCCTTATTCGGGAGCGATTGGCCGCGATGACGGCTTGCGGCGAGCGGAGTTTCAGGCGCACCATGACGCAAACCACAACGCCCGGGGGGAATTGCACGTGACCAGCAAGAATACGATCGAGAAGACGCAACTCGGCAAGACCGGCCTGACCGTGTCGCGCATCTGCTTCGGGAGCGCGCCGATCGGCAACATGCCGGAAGTCTACGGTCACGACACCAGCATCGAGGACGCCAAGGCGACGGTGCGGGCGATCTTCAACGGCCCGTCGAACTTCATGGACACGTCGCGGAACTATGGCGCCGGGCGCAGCGAGGAGCGGATCGGCATGGTCGTCCGCGAGATGGGCGGCATACCGGAGGGCTTCGTGCTTGCCACCAAGCTCGACCGGGATCCCGAGACCAACAGCTTCAGCGCCAGCGCCATGCGGCGGTCGATCGAGGAGAGCCTGGAGGCGCTCGGGGTCGATCGGATCGGGCTGCTTCATCTGCACGATCCCGAATACGCCGCCGACCTTGACGAGGTGACGAAGCCGGGCGGTGGACTGGCCGAGCTCTACAAGATGCGCGAGGAGGGGCTCTGCGACGCCGTCGGCCTCGCGGCCGGGCGGGTCGATATCATGATGCCGATCCTCGAACGGTTCGACTTCGACGCGATGATCACCCACAACCGCTTCATGCTGCTGAATCGCAACGCCGAGGCGATGATCGACTACGCCCATGGCAAGGGGATCGCCGTCCTCAACGCCGCGCCGTTCGCCGGCGGCGTGCTCGCCAAGGGCAGCATCGCCAACCCGCGCATCGTCTACCAGGAGGCGAGCGACGCCATGCTCGCGCCGGTGCGGGCGATCGAAGAGATCGCCGCGCGCTACGACGTGCCGCTCGGCGCGGTGGCGCTGCAATTCTCGATGCGCGACCCGCGGATCACGGCGACGATCTGCGGCGTCGGCAAGCCCGAGGAGGTCGACGGAATCGCGGCCTGGGCGAATGCGCCGATTCCGGATGCGCTGTGGGAGGAAGTGGCGGCGCTACCTGCCAACCGCGACGACCCGGAGGCGTCGCGGAACTACGTCGCGCCGAGCTGAGGCCGGCGCGGCCTACTTGCCGGAACGGACGACCCGGTCGATGAGGCGCTCCGGTTTGCCGGAGAGTTCGGCGATCTTGCGCTCCTGGTCGATCAGGTAGGTGAGGGCGGGATCGTCACCATCGAGACCGCCGAGCGAGCTCGCCGGGACCTTGCGGTTGGAAGCGCGGCCGCCGTCCTCGTAGAAGACGTCGAAGAGGACGACGCCGCTCGCGCTACGCGATTTCATCTTGGCCATGGGATTCTCCTCTTCTTGTTGCGCCCGCGGCACCGGCCGGGGCGATGGAAAAGCCCGGCGCGGGGCGCGCCGGGCTCATGAAGTCTCAGGCGATGCCTGGGGTCAGGCGCTCTGGAGGTTCGAGGCGGCATTCTTGCCGCGCTCGGTAACCACCTCGTAGCGGAGCTTCTGGCCCTCGTTGAGGGTCTCCATGCCGGAGCGCTGGACGGCGGAGATATGGACGAAGACGTCCTTGCCGCCGTCGTCCGGGGTGATGAAGCCAAAACCCTTCTGCGTGTTGAAGAATTTGACGGTACCTGTAGCCATATTCGGGTAGTCCCTGTTGAGAACGCGAAGCGCGTCGTCTGCTGGCCGGCGACCATTCGCACGGCCGTCGTATCCGAGTTCGCGTTGTCTTGAGGTAGGCCCCGGAGAGGGCGGTTGCAGCAAGGCAGAGCAAAATCTGGAACGGCGCACATATAAGCGCGTGCGCGGAAAAGGACAATGCGGGTGGCAGCCGCAATGCCGGGCCCGATTTGCATGCAATTCGTGTTTGGCTGCTGTAGCATCCCCGGTTCGCGCGGAGATTGACTGATCCAGGCCTGCAGGGGGATAAAGAATGACGCTCGAGGTTATCGGCGCCGGCTTCGGCAGAACGGGGACAATGTCGGCAAAGCTCGCCCTGGAGGAACTCGGCCTCGGACCCTGCTTCCACATGGCGGACTTCTTCCGGCGCGAGGACGGGGAAGTGCTCAAGCAGAAATGGGAGCGCGCGGCCTACGGCGACGGATCGCCAGACCTGGACGATCTCTTCGACGGCTACCGCTCGACAGTCGATTTTCCGGGCTGCGTCTACTGGCGGCAGCTCGCCGACCATTATCCGGAAGCGAAGGTCTTGCTGACAGTGCGCGATCCGGAGCGCTGGTTCGCCTCGGCCAAGGAGACGATCTTCAATCCGGCGTCCTACGACCCGCCGCTCCCGGAGCGGACCGACAGCTGGGGGCGGATGGTCTACAAGCTGATCGTCCGGGATACCTTCGGCGGGGACACGGCCGATCGCGATCACTGCATCGACGTCTTCAACCGGCACAACGCAATGGTGCGGGCGACGATCCCGCCGGAGCGGCTGCTGGTCTACGAGGTCGGCGAGGGCTGGGAACCACTCAGCGGTTTCCTCGGCGTGCCGGTTCCGGAAACACCCTTCCCGCGGGAGAACACAACCGAAAACTTCAAGGCGCGGCGGGCCGCCGAAGCGGCGGAGAAAGAGCAAGAGGGCTAGCGGCTCGTCCTCCTGGACGGACATTCCCGGTGCCGCGGCGCCGGCATGATCCCGGAGCCGCAGCGCCATCCGACGCGAGGCCGACCGTCTCTATTCGTGCTTTGCCGCCTGCTCCCACGTGGAACCATCGATGGCTTCGAGGACCAGGGTGAGCGCGGTCCCGGCCGGCACCTGCGCGCCCTCCGCTGCGGGGAGGTCGATCGTGGCCCGCGCGCCGGTCGCGCCGCTGAAGCCGATCGTCTCCGCCTTGAACTTCGAGGCCCAGGCATAGGGCCAGGCATTCTCGATTGCGGCTTGTTTCAGCGCCGCGCCGTCCCATGACGCGACGGGCGTGCCCGAGGCATCGACCAGCCGTGCCGCGACGACATAGGCCGCGCCGGTATCCGGCCCGGCGTCGACATAGGCCGAGAAACGGACCGCGCCATCCGGCGCGACCGCCACGTCGGAGAGGGCGATGGCGTGGTGGTGGAAGTTCACCCGGGAATGGAGGGGAGAGATCACGGCGCCGAACAGCATCTGGTAGCTGCCGACCGTGAAGACCACCGCGACCGCGGCGAACAAGAGACCGAGCGCCCGGATGCTGCCGGCCGACAGCGGGCCGCTGAAGATCCAGCGGGTCCACGGGTTGCGGGCGAAGACGGCGGTGCGGCCGGCGAGGGCATCAAGCGACCAGCCGCCGCCGCCGGCGATGAACACGGCGCTGCTCATCGCGACGCCGGAGACCGCCATGGTCCACTCGTCGAGGCAGGTCGAGCCCATCCAGCCGAAGACCGCCATCAGCACGACGTTGATGGCGAGGCTGCCGAGGGCGGCAAGGCGGGTGAAGAGGCCGAAGATCAGGCCGAGGCCGACCGCGAGCTCGGCGAAGGTCCACAGCCACACCGAGATGTCGATCAGGGCCGGATGGGCGAGCGTCCATTCGACCGGTCCCTGGATCAGCGCGCCGGGAAGGGCATGGACCAGCTTGGCGGCGACGAAGCCGGGCGCGTCGAAGTCGAGCTTCACCGCGAGATCGACGCCGGCGGTCTCCTGGAAATCGTAGAACAGGCGGCGGCTCGCCCCGCCCCAGAAGATGAAGCCCTGGACGAAGCGGGTGCCGAGGAGGACGAGGGGCAGGAGAAGCGCGGCCGGGACGGCGGGGGAGGCACCGCTGCCGGCCGTGGCGGTCGCCGCCGAGGCGGCATGGGACGATGCGTGTGACATGGCTGGCGGCCCTCCCTGGTTCGCGCGGGGGCGCAGCATGATCCGCCGCGGCGAGGGAGGCAATGCGTTAACGCTGGCGCATGCCGCGCCAGTGGATTCGGGCCGTGGGGGCGGATAGGCTCGCCTCCGACTCGCGGCCGAGGCGCCGCACGAGGAGGATGACGATGATGAAGAAGCTTCTTGCCGCCGTGGCGGTGCTGGTGCCGCTCACCATGGCCGGCCAGGCGGTCGCCAAGAGCAAGGAACAGTGCCAGAAGCAGGCCGAGAATTATGCCGACAAGAACACCAAGACACTCGGCTCGGCCGCGCTTGGCGGGGTGATCGGCGCGGTCGGCGGGGCGGTGGTCGGCGGCGCGCTTGGCGGCAACAAGGGCGCCGGCACCGGCGCGCTGATCGGCGGGGCGGGCGGCGCCGTCGCCGGCACGATCC
>JAGRKY010000080.1 GCA_020442095.1 Bauldia sp. | reverse complement strand
TACAAGCCGACCGAGGGCCGTATCGCTATCGCCCTCGAAAAAGCCGACCCGCAGACGCTGGAACGCCTGACCGCCGGCGGCCACCGCATGTCCGAGGACCGCAACATCCTCCTCCTCGACCGCATGCCGGATTTCGAGATCGCCCGCGACGCCAAGGTGGCGCGGACCTTCCAGAACATCCGCCTGTTCGGCGGAATGACCGTCCTGGAGAACCTCTTCGTCGCCCAGCATAACGAGCTGATGCTGGCGTCAAACTATACGATCGGCGGGATTTTCGGCCTGTCCCGCTATCGCAAGGGCCAGGGCGACGCGCTCGAACGCGCCAAATACTGGCTCGAGCAGATCGGCCTCATTGACCGCGCCGACGATCCGGCAGCCGACCTGCCCTACGGCGCCCAGCGCCGGCTCGAGATCGCCCGGGCGATGTGCACGATGCCGAAGCTGCTTTGCCTCGACGAGCCCGCCGCCGGCCTCAATCCGCGTGAATCGGCCGAGCTCAACACCCTCCTCCGCTTCATCCGCGACGAGCACGGCATCTCGGTGCTGCTGATCGAGCACGACATGAAGGTCGTGATGGAGATTTCCGACCATATCGTCGTCCTCGATTACGGCGAGAAGATCTCGGACGGCGCGGCCGATTTCGTCCGGCACGATCCCAAGGTGATCGCCGCCTATCTCGGCGCCGAGGACGAGGAAGAGAGCGCTTCGCCGACGGAGGATGCCCTCGGATGAGCGCGCTCCTCACGGTCAATGGCGTCAAGACCTTCTACGGAAACATCATGGCGCTGCGCGGCGTCGATATCGAGATCAACGAAGGCGAGATCGTCACGCTGATCGGCGCCAACGGCGCCGGCAAGTCGACCCTGATGATGACGATCTGCGGCAGCCCGCAGGCGCGCGAGGGCAGCATCGTCTTCAACGGCACCGACATCACAAAGATGCCGACCCACGAGATCATGCGGATGTCGATCAGCCAGTCGCCCGAGGGACGGCGTATCTTTCCCCGCATGACCGTGCTGGAAAATCTCCAGATGGGCGCGGCGTCGATCGGCTTCGACCATTTCGACGAGGACCTGGAGCGGGTCTTCGGCCTCTTCCCGATCCTCAAGAAGCGGCAGGCGCAGCGCGGCGGCACCCTGTCCGGCGGCGAGCAGCAGATGCTCGCCATCGCCCGCGCGCTGATGAGCCGTCCGCGTCTGCTTCTCCTCGACGAGCCGTCGCTCGGGCTCGCGCCGCTGATCGTGCGCCAGATCTTCGACGTGTTGCGCGACCTCAACCAGAAGGAGGGGCTGACGGTCTTCCTGGTCGAGCAGAATGCATTTCACGCATTGCGCCTCGCCCACCGCGGCTATGTGATGGTCAACGGGCTGATCACGATGAGCGGCGAAGGCAAGGAACTCCTCAAGCGCGAAGAGGTTCGCGCCGCGTATCTCGAAGGCGGGAAGCATTAGCGACGGCCATGGGCATCATCTGGGAAGTCAGTCTCGGCGATTTCTTGCTCGTCACCCTCTTCCTCGGTGGCGGCGCCGCCTATCTCACCGGCCGGGCCGTGGCCGGGACCTGGCGCCCCTACCCCAAGCTCGTCCTCTACCTGCTTCTTCTCGCCGCCGCGGTCCGCTTCATCCACCATGCGCTCTTTGGCGGAACGCTGCTGTCCCTGCAATTCTACGTTGTCGATTTCGTCGTCCTGCTGATCCTCGGCAGCATCGGCTACCGCGTCACCCGCGCCGGCCAGATGACAACCCGCTACAGCTGGCTCTACAAGCGCTCCGGCCCGTTTTCGTGGCGCCCGCGGCCGGCGGCGGAACGCGATGCGTCCTGAAAGCCATCATGCGGGCGGACGGCCCGCGGCAATCGCGGAAGCACAGGAATCAACGCGTTGCGCGCCATATGACAACCGGTTAGTCTCGGTTTACCTGATCCTTGCGGATCCCGCGTCTTCTCGCAACCAACATCAAAAGTGTCACGGGAGTGCATCTATATGAAGACATTGCTTAAAGCCGGTCTCGCCCTGTCGGTCGGCGTCGCGCTGGCCGGTGCGGCCCATGCCGACATCATTATCGCCACCGCCGGCCCGATGACCGGGCAATATGCGTCCTTCGGCGCGCAGATGAAGGCCGGTGCAGAGCAGGCGGTCGAGGACATCAACGCCGCTGGCGGTGTTCTCGGCGAGAAGCTGGTGCTGGAAGTCGGCGACGACGCCTGCGATCCGAAGCAGGCCGTGGCGGTCGCCAACCAGATGGCGGGCAAGGGCATCAAGCTGATGGCCGGCCATTTCTGCTCGGGATCGTCGATCCCGGCTTCCGACGTCTATGCCGACGAGGACATCATCCAGATCTCGCCGGCCTCGACCAACCCGAAGTTCACCGACGAGCGCCCCGGCCCGGGCATCATGCGCGTCTGCGGTCGTGACGACCAGCAGGGCCAGGTCGCCGGCGAATATCTCGCCAAGAACTTCGCCGACAAGAACATCGCGATCATCAACGACAAGACCGCCTACGGTAAGGGTCTTGCCGACGAGACGCAGAAGTTCATGGAAGCGGCTGGCAAGAAGCCGACCATGGTCGAGTCCTACACCGCCGGCGAGAAGGACTACAACTCGCTGGTCTCCAAGCTCAAGGCCGCCAATATCGACGTTCTCTACGTCGGCGGCTACCACACCGAAGCCGGCCTGATCAAACGCCAGATGGTCGATCAGGGCATGAGCACGATCCTCGTTTCGGGTGACGCGCTGGTCACTGACGAGTATTGGGCGATCACCGGCGATGCCGGCGCCGGCACCCTGATGACCTTCTCGCCCGATCCGCGCAAGAACCCGGTCGCCGCTCCGGTGGTCGAGCGTCTTGAGGCCGCGGGCCGCACGACCGAGGGTTATGCGCTCTACACCTACGGCGCGATCCAGGCCTGGGCCGCCGCGGCCGAGGCCGCCGGCACCACCGACTTCGATCCGGTCGTGGCCGAGCTCGCCAAGGGCAACTTCAACACCGTCCTCGGCGACGTGAAGTTCGACGACAAGGGCGACGTCACCCTGCCGGGCTACGTCTTCTACGAATGGAAGGCAGGCAAGTACGATTACCTGCAGTAATCGCTGCCAGCAGGCATGAACGGGAAAGGCCCGGTGCACCGCACCGGGCCTTTTTCCTTTTGTTGCAGATGTTGGAACAGCATGTCGCGCCCGTCACCGTCACCCTCGTTTTTGAAAAGTCAGGACTGGTCATAGTGGTAAAAATTGTTTACCAATAACTGCATTTTGCATCGCAGCAAAATCTGCGTTAATGTC
>JAGRKY010000778.1 GCA_020442095.1 Bauldia sp. | reverse complement strand
AGAAGTTCCTCGACATCAAGTGCCGGAAGGCCGGCCTCAA
This sequence comes from Bauldia sp., assembly GCA_020442095.1. The sequence continues at coordinate 4,817 of JAGRKY010000778.1, read as the reverse complement.
CCCGGAGGCGGCGGTGGTGGTGGCGACCGTGCGGGCGCTGAAGATGCATGGCGGCGTCGCTCGCGGCGACCTCGCGGGCGAGGACGTCGCGGCGGTGACGCGGGGCGCGGTCAACCTGACGCGGCACCTCCGCAACGTAAAGCGCTACGGGGTGCCGGTCGTCGTCGCGATCAACCGTTTCGCAGGTGACAGCGAGGAAGAGCTCGCCGCGATCGAAACCGCGGCGAAGGCGGAAGGCGTCGGTGCGATCGTCTGCACCCATTTCGCCGACGGCTCGAAGGGTGCCGAGAAACTCGCCCGTGCCGTGGTCGCGCTGGCGGAGGGCGGGACCGCCGCCTTCCAGACGCTCTACCCGGACGAGATGCGGCTCTTCGACAAGATCTCGACCATCGCCACCAGCCTCTACGGGGCGAGCGAGGTGGTTGCCGACAAGACGATCCGCGACCGGCTCGAGCGCTACGAGGCGATGGGTTACGGGAACCTCCCGGTCTGCATGGCCAAGACGCAATATTCCTTCTCGGCCGACCCGACGCTGATGGGCGCGCCATCCAACCATACGGTGCCGGTGCGTGAAGTGCGGCTTTCGGCCGGGGCCGGCTTCATCGTGGTGATCTGCGGGGCGATGATGACCATGCCCGGACTGCCGCGAAAGCCGGCGGCGGAATCGATCCACCTCGACGAGGCGGGCAACGTGGTCGGGCTGTTCTAGGGGCGCGCCCGCCCTCCCGGCGAATCGGCAAAAAGGTCACGCTTCCGGAACTTCGTCCGGGGGGGAGTGGTTTCCCCACGGCGGCATGATATGAGCGCTGCCGCCCGGTCAACGGGCACGGCGAATCACCCCCGATCGGGTCGGGGGCATGCCTCGCCGGAGGAAGCGACCAGACCGGGACGGCGCAAGCCGACACGTGGGGGAATATGACGGGAATTCTCTTGAGAGTTGCCGGTTTCGGCATTGCTACGCTGATCGGAACCGCCGTGCTGGCCGTTCCCTACCTGACCATCCACTAGCCTTCGACATTCCCGATACCGACTGCCCGCCGGCGCGCTTCGCGCCGGGCGGCGGGGTCGTGCGCGGCCTGCGGCAGGACGGCAGCCAGGGCGCCGTCACGCGTGTTCGGCGTCGAAGCGCCGTCGCGCGCGGCGGATGGCCTCGTGGTTTGTCGATGCCCAGCGGGTCAGGGTCTCGATCGGCTCCTCCAGCGAGCGGCCGAGCGGGGTCAGCGCATATTCGACGCCGGGCGGACTGGTCGGCAGGACGGTCCGCTCGATCATCCCGTCGCGCTCAAGCGTGCGAAGAGTGACGGTCAGCATCCGCTGCGAGATGTCGCCGATCGAGCGCTTCAGCGCATTGAAGCGATGCGGGCCGTCGCCGAGGATCAGGATCACCAGGACGCTCCAGGTGTCGCCGAGCCTGTCCAGCACGTCGCGGACCGGGCAATTAGCGGCGGCCGGACTACCGCGCAGCGCGGCCCATTGCATGGCGATCGGCATGTCGCCGGCGACGATTTCGTCCATGGCGGTTCCCTCGGTGTGACCTGGTGAAGCCAAAGTGCGTCCTTGGCAGGCCGGTGATGAATGTGCATCTAGTTACGAATAGTAACCGATGCCAGTGCGCGTGTCTCCTCCCCGCGTGCGGCACGACCGAACATGAGGGACCTTGAGAGACATGACCGACAAGAACCAGCCGACCTTCCTCGTCGCCGGCGCCTCCGGCCATCTCGGTCGGCGCGTCGTCGAACTGCTCCTCGATGCCGCCGCCGGACCGATCATCGCGACGACGCGCAGCCCCGAGAAGCTCGCCGACCTTGCCGCAAAGGGCGTGACCGTCCGCAAGGCGCACCATGACGATGCGTCATCCCTGCCGGCGGCCTTCGCCGGCGCCGACCGGATGCTGCTGATCAGCGGCAGCGACCTCGATACGCGGCTCGTCCAGCACCGCGCGGCGATCGCCGCCGCGGCGGAAGCGGGCGTCAACCATGTCGTCTACACCTCGGCGACGGCGCCGCGTCCCGATGCGGAGAACGCCCTGACCGACAGCCATTACTGGACGGAGCAGGCGCTGGCGGCGAGCCCGATGGGATGGACCGTGCTGCGCGACTGCATCTACACCGACATGCTGCTGATGGCGCTGCCGCAGGCGCTTGCGACCGGGCAACTGATCAGCGCGACCGCCGGCGGCGGCCGCAACTACGTGACCCGCGAGGACTGCGCCCGCACCGCCGTCGCGGCGTTGATCGACGGCTTCGCGGGCAAGCGCATCCTCGACGTGACCGGGCCGGCGCCGGTGACCCAGGCCGAGATCGCGGCGATCGTCAGCGAATTGTCGGGAAAGCCGGTGACGGCGGTCGACATTCCGATCGACGATCTGAAAGCGGGCATGGCGGCGGCGGGCCTGCCGCCAAGCGTCGTCGCCGGGCTTTCCGGCTTCGACCAGGATATCGCCTGGGGCCGCCACGCGATCACCACGCCGGTGGTCGAGCAGCTGACCGGACGGGCGCCGACGTCGGTCCGCGACTACCTGGCCGCCACCAAAGACGCCTGGATGATGGCGGCGTAGCGCCGCCGCGTCGGGCTAGTAGAAGCGTTCGAGCTGGCGCCGGGCATGTCCGGCAATGTCCGGATCGGGATCGCGGATGAGGCGTTCGAGGACAGGCCGCATGCCGGTGACCCGGCCGTCGATCTCAGTGGCGCACATCATCGCGATCCAGGCGCGGTCGGCATCGATCAGCCGGGCGACGAAGGCCGGGTTCGATGCGTAATGCTCGTGGACGTAAAACCAAAGCGCCTGGGTGTTGGGCAGGTATGGCGGGTCCTTGTCGGCGGCGAGGCATGCCAGCACCCAGGCGTCGAGATCGAAGCCCTCGGCTTCCAGCGACTCGTCCGACTTGAGAACGGAGAGGCCGTCGAGATCCGCGTCGAAGCCCCTGACGAAGCCGCCGGCGATCTCGACGCGGTTCTGCTTCCAGACGGCGAGCCGGCCGAGAAGGGATGCCAGGCTCGGCGCTTCCGGGTCGGCGAGGAGACCCTCATTGCACAAAGCCCCGAGCCAGACGGCGGCGCCCGCGGCGATCATCGGATGGCGGTTTTCCAGGAGGGGAAACACGTCGCGGTAGCATTCCGTCCATGACATCGGCTCGGGGTCGTCGGCGCGTTCGGCAAGGACACGCGCGGTCGCGACGGCCGCAGCCGTGCCGGGAATTCCAAGGCCGCGGGCATCGAGACCCTTCGACCATTGCGCGACGACCTCGCGGAACACGGGATAGCCGTCGCGGGCAACCTCCCAGCAAAGCTTGAAGTGGCAGGCCGGCGCGTCGACCAGCGCCTTCTCGTAGTGGCGGAGGAGTGGCGCGATGCCCTCGGTCGCGGCCGGCAGGTCGAACGGAATCTCGAGGCGGGGCGGAAGGCCGTCGTCGTTGAGCTCTTCCGGAATCGGCTGGCCGCGCTCGATGAAACCGGCGCGGCTATCGGCGATCCATTTGCGGGTCGAGGCCTCGCGGTCGACCAGCGTCCGCTCGATCACGTCGAGAGCGACGAAGGAAAGATGGCCGGCCTGCCAGTCGGGTAGGTGGGAAAGGTCGATCGCCGGGCGGTCGCCGGCGATCCCGAACAGGCGATAGCAGATGGAATAGAGCCGCGTCAGCTCGTCCGCCGTCACGTCGGAAGGAACGACCAGCTCACAGAAGGTCTCGATGAGCTCGTCATAGGTGGGGCGCGGCTCCGCCAGCGCCGTCTCGAAACGGGCCAGTGACTCCGCGATCGGTCGTGGCATCCAAACTCTCCGCCGCCGTTTGCTGCCTCCCAAACCGCGCATAACACTGCGATGCGGGCGGACAGGCAAGTGACGCAGGTCACACCCCGGGAAATGGCGGAAAATTGCGGGAAAGGCGCGCGCCAGTAACCAAATGTCAGACATATCTCAAGATGAGTCCCCCTTTATGAAGGTTCAATTAACGATCTGGTGTCGCCAGAGCCTCGCTTCAGAAATCGGTGGGCGACAACCGATCCTGGACCCGACGATCAAGGCAGCTGGCGACCCGTTCGGCCATGGATGTCCGGGCCGTCGGCTTTCCTTTGGCGGCAAGGGCGGTCATCGTCGGCCGGGTGACGAGCCCCTGACGGACGATTCGGAAAAGACCCTTGCGCCCCGCCGAGACGGTTTCAGTCCTTCTCCCGGTCGCCGTCGCCGGAACCTACAGCTATGCGGTGCCGGCCGGGATGACGGTGGCGCCGGGCGACATCGTCGCGGTGCCGCTCGGGACGCGCGACGTGATCGGCGTTGTCTGGGACGATCCGCCGGACGGGGAGATCGGCCACAACCGGCTGCGGCCGATCGCCGAGCGGCTCGACGTGCCGCCGCTCCTCAAGGAAATCCGCGCTTTCGTCGACTGGATCGCCGACTACACGCTGACGACGCGGGGCATGGTGTTGCGGATGGTGCTGAGGGCGCGCGGCGCGCTCGAACCCGAGGCGCCGATCATCGGGGTCAGGCGCGCCGGCCCGCCGCCGGAGCGGATGACCGCGGCGCGGCAGCGGGTGCTCGATGCGCTGGAGGACAGCGGCGCCTGGTCGAAGTCGGGGCTCGCGGCGGCGGCGGCGGTCAGTCCCAGCGTCGTCTCGGGGCTGGTCGAGGCCGGGACGCTGGAAGAGGTCGCGATTCCCGCCCGTCCGGTCGCCCGGCCGCCCGACACGGCTTACGCGGTGCCGGTGCTCAGTGGCGAGCAGCGGGCGGCGGCCGATACGCTGCGCGGCGCGGTCGAGGACGGCGGCTTTTCGGTGACGCTGCTCGACGGGGTAACCGGCTCGGGCAAGACCGAGGT
>JAGRKY010000079.1 GCA_020442095.1 Bauldia sp. | reverse complement strand
TGCCGTTGATCGTGACGTTGACCTGACCCATGCCGCTAATCCCCCGGACCGGCTTCAGCCACCATGGCGATCGAGCACACCGCGGATCGACTCCATCGCCGCGACGAGCCGACGCGATACGTCGTGATTCGCTTCTGCGACCCGGCCGGCACGCGCCTCCGACGCATCGAGCGCCTGCGCAAGGCGGGACCGGTCGTTGCCGAGACGATGCAATTCGTTCTCGAGGTCGGACACGCGGTCGGCATGGTCCAGCCGGCGATCGACCGCGCTTTCCACGCGCCCGAGCACCTGCTCCATGCGCCGCAGCGCATCCTCGAGAACTGACCCACCGGGCATTCAGTTGTCCTCCGGAACCCCATTACGCCGCAGAACCTGTCACACCGCCGGGGAGTGCCCTTCGATAGCGGGCCGAGAGAATCGAAGGCCGGCCAATGCATTGCACGAAAGAGATTAGGCACTACCCGAAGAAAACGTCAACGCCGCGACGGCAAGCTTCCCCACCCGGGCAACGGTCCGGAGGGGCCGCCCCGCATTGACTCGCGGAATCGACCTGCTATGTGTCGCCCCGGCCTCGCCCACACCGGTCCTGCGGTGAGATTTTCATCGTTTACAATCGGCCCGGTGGCCTCGCATATTTCCGTCCCGGCACCGGATCGACACCTGACCATGACCGACCTCGTCAAGCACCAGCGTATGGCGAACGCGATCCGCGCGCTCGCTATGGATGCAGTGGAAAAAGCCAATTCCGGGCATCCCGGCCTGCCGATGGGCGCCGCCGACATCGCCACGGTGCTGTTCACCCGCTACCTCAAGTTCGACCCCACCGAGCCCTTCTGGCCCGACCGCGACCGTTTCGTGCTGTCGGCCGGTCATGGCTCGATACTGCTCTATTCGATCCTCCACCTCCTCGGGGTCGAGGAGATGACGATCGACGAGCTCAAGAACTTCCGCCAGCTCGGCTCGAAGACCCCCGGCCATCCGGAGAATTTCCACACCACCGGCGTCGAGACGACCACCGGCCCGCTTGGACAGGGCCTCGGCAATGCGGTCGGCATGGCGATCGCGGAACGCCTGCTCGCGGCCGAATTCGGCGCCGACGTTGTCGACCACCGGACCTATGTCATCGCCTCGGACGGCGACCTGATGGAGGGCATCAGCCACGAGGCGATCTCGATCGCGGGACACCTCCGCCTCTCCAAGCTGATCGTCCTCTACGACGACAACCACATCACCATCGACGGCCCGACGTCGCTCTCCGAATCCGGCGACCAGGTTGCCCGCTTCGAGGCGGCCGGATGGGAAGCGATGCGCATCGACGGGCAGAATCCCGAGGAGATCGCCACCGCGATCGAGGCCGCCCATCGCAGCAAGAAGCCGACGATGATCGCCTGCCGGACGACGATCGGCTACGGCGCGCCGACCAAGGCCGGCACCGCGGGATCGCATGGTTCGCCGCTCGGCGGGGATGAGATCGCCGGCACCCGCAAGGCGCTCGGATGGGACTATCCGCCGTTCGAAATTCCGGCGGACGTTCGCGACAGCTGGAGGATCGCCGGCCTCAAGGCGAGCCAGATCCGTAAGGAATGGGAAAAGAGCCTCGGCGCGATCGACGCCGAGAAGCGCGCTGAATTCGAGCGCCGCATCCGCGGCGACCTGCCCTCCGACCTCGACGAGGCGATGGCCGCCTACAAGAAGAAGCTCTCCTCCGACCAGCCGAAGGTTGCGACCCGCAAGGCTTCGGAGATGGCTCTCGACGTGATCAACGCCGTGGTGCCGGAGACCATCGGCGGCTCCGCCGACCTGACGCCGTCGAACAACACCCGGTCGGCCGGCCTGAAGGCGATCGGCCCCGATGATTTCTCCGGCCGCTATATCCACTGGGGGATCCGCGAGCTCGGCATGTCCGCGGCGATGAACGGCATGGCGCTGCATCGCGGCGTCATCCCCTATAGCGGCACCTTCCTCGTGTTCAGCGACTATGCCAGGCCGGCGATCCGCCTCGCGGCGCTGATGGGCAACCGCATCGTCTTCGTCATGACCCACGATTCGATCGGTCTCGGCGAGGATGGCCCGACCCACCAGCCGGTCGAGCAGCTCGCCGCACTGCGCGCCATTCCGAACCTCCTCGTCTTCCGCCCCGCGGACGTGGTCGAGACCGCCGAGTGCTGGCACCTGGCGCTGGAGCGGAATTCGACGCCGAGCCTGCTCGCATTGACCCGCCAGAACCTGCCGACCTTCCGCACCGCATACGAAGAGGACAACCTCTGCGCCCGTGGCGCCTATGAGGTCTCGGCGGCGGCGAGCGATGCGGAAGTGTCGATCTTCGCCAGCGGTTCGGAAGTCGAGATCGCCCTCGCTGCAAAGAAGCTGATCGAGGCGGAAGGCTATCCGACCCGCGTGGTCTCGGTGCCCTGCTTCGAGCTCTTCGCCGAGCAGAGCGAGGACTATCAGGCCGAGACGATCGGCACGGCTCCGGTCAAGATCGGGATCGAGGCCGCGGTCCGCCAGGGCTGGGATCGTTTCATCGGCAATGACGGCGTATTCGTCGGCATGCACAGCTTCGGCGCCAGCGCCCCCTACAAGGAGCTGTACGAGAAATTCGGTATCACCGCGGAGGCGACGGCGGAGGCGGCTCTTGCCCGTCTTGCCGCTCTTGCCTGATCAACGACTGGAGACAGGGAACATGACCGTCAGGGTTGCCATCAACGGATTCGGGCGCATCGGACGCCTGGTTCTTCGCGCCATCGTCGAGTCCGGGCGCAAGGATATCGAGGTCGTCGGCGTCAACGATCTCGGACCGATCGAGACCAATGCGCATCTGCTGCGTCACGACTCGGTGCACGGCAAGTTCCCGCATGCCGTGACGGTCGACGGCGACACGATGGATGCCGGCCGCGGACCGATCAAGGTGACGGCGGTCCGCAATCCGGCCGAGCTGCCCTGGAAGGAGCTCAAGGTCGACATCGCGATGGAATGCACCGGCATCTTCACCTCGAAGGAGAA
>JAGRKY010000777.1 GCA_020442095.1 Bauldia sp. | reverse complement strand
AGCGCCGCATCATCACCTCGAACAGCCGGTCGCGCGGCTCGCTCTCCGCGTCCGCCGGTCCCTCGGCCAGCACCGCGAGATCGATCCGCCGGGCAAAGCCGAACAGGATGCCGAGCTTGCCGGCATAGCATTCGCGCAGGTCCGCCAGCGACATGCCGGCCTCCGCGGCGATCTCGTCGAGGCCGATGCCGCGCACGTCGCGGTCGGCGGCAAGCGCCATGAAGGCGTCGATGATCGCGTCCTTCGGGTCCTTCGCCGGCGCGGCCGGCGCCTTGGTTGCACGTGTCGAACGTCGGGCTGCCTTCGCCATGCTCACCTCTCCATGACCTGTTTCGCCGAGCCTAGACCCGGACGATGGCGAGGACGAGGCGACAAAATAGACGTTGGCGCGGCGCCGGGCTCGTCAGGACGGCCGTATCTGGCTCGAGGCGGAGTAGAACCGGTCCAGCGCGACGATGAGGGTTTCGGTCCGGTCGTCGTCGCCGTCGTCATCTTCGGCGTCGCGGTCGTGCCAGGCATAGTCGAATGCCTTCACCGCCGCCGCGAGTCTTGGATTGGTGATCACGACAAGCAGCGTATTGTCGATTTCCACGAGCTTGAATGCGCGCATGGCAATCCTCCCGATCGCTTGAGCGCCGCCACCCTGCCATATGGTCCGCGGTCGGCGCATGCCCCATTTGGGGGTAATCGCGATTTTTCTTGGATCAGCCCGAAAGCTCTTCCGAGCGCTTCTTCGCCGCCGCCACTGCCCTGGTCACCAGTGGCTGCAGGCCGTCCTCCGCCATCAGCACGGCGAGCGCCGCGGCGGTCGTCCCGTTCGGCGAAGTGACGTTCTTGCGCAGTTGCTCCGCCGAAAGGTCGGAGCGGAAGAGCAGTTCCCCCGCCCCCTCGACGGTCGCTCGGGCGAAGCGTTCGGCGACGTCGCGCGGCAGGCCGGCCGCGACCGCCGCCTCCGCCAGGCACTCGGCGAAGAGGAAGACATAGGCCGGCCCGGAGCCCGAGACCGCCGTCACCGCGTCGATCATCGCTTCTTCCGCGACCCAGGCGACCTCGCCGACCGCCGCAAGCAGTTCGGTCACGAGGGCCTTCGCCTCCTCGCCGACACGGCCATTGGCGACGGCGGCGGTAACGCCGCGGCCGACCTGGGCCGGCGTGTTCGGGATCGAGCGCACGATCGCCGCCTGCCCGAGGCCGGATTCGAGATTGGCGAGCGTCGTCCCGGCCGCGATCGACAGCACCGTCGTCTCCGGCCCGACCAGCGACGCCAGCGCCGGCAGTGCATCGCCCATGATCTGCGGCTTGATCGCCAGCACCACGATGCCGGCGGTCAGGCCAACCGGCGGGCTCGCATGGGTCGCGATGCCGGCATCGCCGAGCAGCTTCGCGACATCGCCTGCCGGCGACGGCTCGACCACCACGACGGCCTTCGGATCGATCCCGCCGTCGAGCCAGCCGGAGAGCAGCGCGCTGCCCATCTTGCCGGCGCCGATCAGCACCAGCGGACGCTCGGGTGTCGGCCCCTTTCCGGTCATGTCGGGAACGCGCTCACGCCTCGCCGGCGGTTTCGAACAGCGCCCCTTCGAGCGCTTCGCCGGCATCCTTGCCGGCCCAGACGACGAACTGGAAGGCCTGGAAATAGCGGTCGCAGGCTTCGATCGCCGTCACCAGCAGCCGCT
>JAGRKY010000776.1 GCA_020442095.1 Bauldia sp. | reverse complement strand
TGATCGTCGCGAGGATCGGCAGGTTGAGGATGAAGGCGATGAGGATGAAGGCGAGCCAGCGCAGCGCGTGGAGCAGCCGGCTGGCGGGCGTGCGGCGGGTGACGATCATGCCGGGTTCCTCCGCACCGCAAGTCTGAGCGCCGCGTAGAGCAGCGCCAGCGAGGCGATCAGCAGCATCACCGAGACGGCGACCGCCTCGCCGATTTTGCTCTGCGTGAAGAACAGCTTGTAGATGTAGATGCTGATCGAGGTGGTCTCGTTGCCCGGGCCGCCGCCGGTCAGCACGAAGATGTGGTCGAAGACCCGGAACGAGTCGATGAAGCGGATGAAGGCGACGATGACGATCGACGGCATGATCACCGGCAGCACGATCAGCCGGCCGAACTTCGCGCCGGTGGCGCCGTCGACCGCCGCGGCCTCCTCGAGCTCGCCGGCCAGCGACTGGCGGGCGGTCAGCATGATCAGGAAGGCGAAGGGGGTCCATTGCAGGACCTCGATCGCGATCACCGTCTCGTAGATCCAGTTGCGGCCGAGGAGATTGACCGGCAGCCCGATCATGTCGAGGTAAGCCGGGACGATGCCGGTGAACTCGTTGAGGATCAGCCGGTACATCACCCCCATCAGCGCTGGCGACACCATCATCGGCAGCATCAGGATGCCGGTCAGCCACGGCCGCTTGGTCAGGATCGGATGGAGGATGAAGACCATCGCCAGCCCGAGCGCCACCTCGAGCACCGTGCAGATGACGGCGAATTTCAGCGAGAAGCCGAGGGCGGCCCACATATTCGGGTTGCTCGCCGCCTGGACGTAGTTGGCAAAGCCGACGAAGGCGGTCCCGGCGAGATCGTAGATCGAGACGTTGGAGAAACTGTACCAGAGGTTGGCGATGGTCGGGAAACCCAGCATCAGCGCCAGGAAAACGCAAAGCCCGACAAGGAAGACCCGGGCATTTGCCCGTTCCGTTTCACGAACCCCAGCCTCGATACGCGCCATCGGCCCTTCCAGTGAAATCGCGAAAAAGAAATCGGCCGCCGACCAGGTCAGTCGGTCGACGGCCGCAGGAGGATAGCCGGCTTACTTGCCGTAAGCTTCTTTCATGTAGGCCACGACATTGGCGATGGCGGTGTCCTGATCGAGGGCGCCGTTCCAGTATGCCGTGAAGTTCTCCGCCATGTTGGAGTAGACGCCGAGGGCCTGGGCCGCGGTGCTGCCGTTCATGACGATGCCGTAGGCGCCGGTATGCTCGCCCATCTTGAGCATGTCGGGCCGGTCGCCGGCGACAGCCTTGATGATCGACTCGACCACCGGCGGCTGGCCGCCCTCCTTGGCGTACATGCTCATCGTGTCCTGCGAGGCGAGGAAGGTCAGGAAGGCCTTGGCCTCGTCCTGCTTGTCGGACGCCTTGTTGATGCCGAGGCCCAGCGCATGGAAGTGGGTCTTCGGGCCTTCGGGTCCGGCCGGCTCGTGGGTGATGTCGAACTTGCCCGCGATCGCCGGATAGTCGTCGGGGTTGACGAACTCGGCATAGGCCGCCGACCACTGGATGAAGAAGGCGACCTGGCCGGTACCGAAGGCGCCGTTCGCCTCGGCATATTCATAGCTGTTCGAGTCGCCCGGGGTGGCTTCCCACTCGGTGATCTTCTTGAAGATGTCGAGGGCCTTGCGATAGGCGTCGGAGTCGACGGTGATGTTGCCGTCGGCATCCATCCAGTTGCCGCCGTAGCTCGCCGCACTGCCCTGCCAGATCATGATGTTGAACAGGAGGTTCTTCATCTGCAGCACGGTGCCGTAGCGGACCGGGCTGTCGGGATTGATCGACTTGGTGAAGAACAGGGCCGAGGCCATGAAGTCGTCCCAGGTCCAGTCGTCCGGCTTCTTGGGCTCCATCTTGGTGCCCATGTATTTCTCGGAGATCTCGCCGTATTTCGCCTTCCATTCGTCGTTGGAAAGCAGCTCGTCGATCAGGTCGGTGCGGTAGTAGAGAAAGTGCAGGCTGAGGTCGGTCGGGATCCCGTAGACCTTGCCCTCATAAGCCTGCGAGTCGATGGCGCTCTGCGGGAAGACCTTCATCACGTCGT
>JAGRKY010000078.1 GCA_020442095.1 Bauldia sp. | reverse complement strand
ACCATTGCCTGATGAAGCGCTTGACCGTCTCGCGGCCGTATTGCGCGACGAATTCCTTGAGCTTGCGCTCTCCGATACGGGCGGCTCCGATTCCCGCGAGGAAATCGCCGTACCACTGCTCGGGAACGCGAATCCGGGAGCGGCACATCCGCACGATGTCGGCGATCTCCCCGTAGTTCTCGTGCACCTTGACGCCCGGAAAGACGAGGGCGCCCTCGCCGTAGACGTCGGGCGCATCGGCGACATAGGTCGTCGGCATGGCGTTGCCGATGTCGGCCTGGTGGGCCTTGGCCGTCGCGTAGAACATCAGCTCGCCGTCGAGGAAGACCGGCACGATGATGGTGTGGTCCGCGGGATGCGTGTTCCCGAGATAGGGGTCGTTGTGAAGGTAGGCGTCGCCTTCGCTCGGGGTGTGAAAGCGCGGTATGGAGGCGGTCTGAAGGTGGGATCCGAAGACATGGACTGGGACGCCCTCGGCGACAGCCAGGAGTTCGTGTTCGCCGGTGACGATCGCGCATGAGAAGTCGCGCGCCTGGTTGATCACCGCCGAACGTCCCGCCCGCAGAAGGGTGTTCGACATCTCCCGCACGATCCCCTCCACCCGGTTCGCCATCACCGCGATCGTCACGGGGTCGAGGTCTGCATCGGTCGACAGGGTCTGTTGCGCGGACAGGGCCGCCGGCTCGAGGACATAGCTTCCGGAACCGCCGACCTTGGCCGTCATTCCGGGATAGACGACGATCGTCGTGGTCGGCTCCTCGATGACGGCCGGGCCGGAGATCAGCGCGCCGGGCGACAGCTGGTTTCCGAAGTGAACCGGAACGTCCGTGTGACCCGTCTCCGGGAAATAGGCACGGCGATGCTCGGCCGGTTGCGCCTCCCGATAGGCCGGTTCAACCGCCGGGACCGGCCTCAGGACATCGGTCCGTCCCGAGAAGCGCGCCTTCCAGATGAGGCACTCGACGGGCTGCCCCTCCTGCTTCACCGCGAAAACGCGCTCGTGCTCGGCGTGGAAGCGTTCGACGAATGCGGCGACATCCGCCTCGTCGGCAAAGCGGCCGCCGGCCAGGGGGACTTCGAGTTCCCAGGCTTCGTACAGGTAGCGTGCCTCGACGAACCAGGAGACCTCGCCATCGGTGACGCCACGCTCCTCCAGCGATTGCCGAAACTCGCCGACGGCTTCGTCGATTCTCGCGAGCGTCGCGTTGATCCGGTCGAAGTCGAAGGCGTCGGTACGCGTCGCGGCGGAAGCGGTCTGCATGAAGGAGAAGTCGGAATATTGCGCGCCGCAGGCGCTGAGCGCCGACGCCGTCCGCGGCAGGACGATCTTCCGGCATCCCAGCGTCCGTGCGATCTCCATGATCGACAGACCGGCCGAGCCGCCGCCGGCGACGATGACGCTGTCGCGCGGATTGTATCCTTCGTTGACGGTGATCTCGCGGATGGCGCCGACCATGTGCTCGTTCGCGATCGCCATGATTCCCGCCGCGGTCGACGGCAGATCCTTGCCGAGTTGGTCGGCAAGGACCTGGATGGAGGCGGCCGCGGCCTCGAGATCGAGCTTCATGCGGCCGCCAAGGAAATACCCCGGGTCGACATAGCCGAGGACGAGCGCCGCGTCGGTGACGGTCGGCTGCGTGCCGCCGCGCCCGTAGCAGACCGGTCCCGGCATGGCACCCGCGCTGTGCGGCCCGACGCGGAGAAGGCCGCCTCCGTCGATCCAGGCGATCGAGCCGCCGGCCGACCCGATGGAGCGGACGTCCACCGATGAAAGCCCGACACAGTCGCCGGTGAACTGGCCATTGATCCAGGTGTCGCGCGTGAACTTGATGTCGCCCTTGTTGACGAGCGAGACGTCGAAGGTGGTGCCGCCGGCGTCGCAGACGATGACGCTCTCGCCGAGCCCTTCCGCGGCGGCGTAGAGATGCCCGGCGATCGGCGCCATCGACGGTCCGGACTTGGTGAGATAGATCGGCCGCCGGATCGCGTCGGCGACGTGCATGACGCCGCCGATCGAGGTCGACACCAGGAGCTCGCCGCCGAAGCCCGCGGCCGTGAGATCGGTCTCGAGCTCCGTGAGATGGCGGCGCATCAAGGGGGCGAGCGATGCATCGATCACCGCCGACGACGCGCGACGATATTCCCTGAGGATCGGGTTGAGGTCGTGGGAAAGGGTGTAGGGAACACCGGGAAGGTGTTCGTCCATCAGCTCGCCGAGACGTCGCTCATGCGCCGGATTCTCTGCCGACCAGAGGAGACAGACGGCGACGGCTTCGAACTGCTGGCGCTTGAGCTCCGCGAGAATGCCGATCACCGCAGGCTCATCGAGGGGGACGAGGACCGTCCCCTCGGACGTGATGCGCTCCGGCACCTCGAACGTGTGTCGTCGCGGCACATAGGGCTTCGGGAAATCCTGATCCCATCGATGCCCGTCGAGCTTTCCGCCCTCCTTGAAAAGCAGGATGTCGGGGAACCCGGCCGTCGTCAGGAAGGCCGTCTTGGCCACCTTGCGCTCGACGATGGCGTTGGTCGCGCGGGTGGTTCCGTAGATGAAGAGGCTCGTCTCGGCGATCACCGTCGCAGCATCGCGGCCGATCTGCCTGGCGGCGTCGTCGATCGCCGCGCGAACGCCCGAGAAGGCTCTTTCCGGCGTCGTAAGCGCCTTGCCGATATGGAGCTTGCCCGCCGCGTCCGACACGATGACGTCGGTGAAGGTGCCCCCCGTGTCGACCGAAATCCGGTAACTCATCATGCGATCCCAGCGATATCGTTTGTCCGGCCGGAACCCCGACGGTACGGCTGCGTTTAGTTATCCAATATCATACGCATTTATCAATAACGAATCTGCGCATCGGTATTCGACTATGTGGCCAGTCATAATTCCCCGGCACTCGTCCTTGTGGAATGGCGCCTGTCGGGCCGCTGGTCCACACTTGCCTTTCCGCTCGCGACGAGCAAAATTCCATCATACGCTATTAGCAAATTCGTTTGCTCTGGACGAATGGTGGTTCGGACCATAGGTTCGGGCCCACCTCCCGGACAAGGAGACATCTGCCCATGCGATCGCGCGGCCGGGCCATGCCCAGGCTTTTTTCGCCGCTGACCATCAGAGGGATCACTTTGAGAAATCGGGTGGTCATCTCGCCGATGTGTCAGAACGCGGCCATGCCGGATGGTTCCCTCGGCGACTGGCATCTCGTCCATCTCGGGCAGTTTGCGATGGGCGGTGCGGCACTGGTCTTCGTCGAGAGCACGGCTGTGGCGGAGCATGCGCGGATCAACGAGTTCGACACCGGTCTCTGGGGAGATCACCAGATCGCCCCGATGCGACGGGTGGCGGATTTCGTGAGGGGTCGCGGTGCGGCTTTCGGTGTGCAGATCGGCCATGCCGGACGCAAGGCCGGCGCCGCGATCCTGTGCGACGGCGGAGCGCCGCTGTCGCCCGAGGAACTCGCGACGCATCGGGACAGGCCATTCCGGCGGTTGGGTCCAAGCCCCGTCGCGGCGGGAGAGGAATGGACGGTGCCCGAGGAAATGTCGCGGGCCGACATTGACGATGTGCGGGCCTCCTTCGTCGCCGCGGCCGAACGGGCCGAGGCAGCGGGCGCCGACGTTCTCGAGCTTCATTTTGCCCATGGGTACCTCGTGGCGAGCTTCCTTTCTCCCAAGTCGAACCTCCGGACCGACGACTATGGCCACGGCTTTGCCGGCAGGACACGGCTCGCGCTCGATATCGCTACCGACGTGAGGGCCGTATGGCCGGAATCCAAACCGCTCTTCTGCCGGTTGTCGGTCGTCGATGGGGCGCGGCACGGCTGGGACATCGACGACTCCGTCAAACTTGCAAAGCTGCTGAAAGACGCCGGCGTGGATGTGATCGACTGCTCGTCCGGCGGGCTTTTCGACGCCACGAAGACGGCTACCGCACCACGCGGCCTGGGGTTCCAGGTGCACTACGCATCGCGGATTCGAAGAGACGCCGGAATCCCGACCCAGGCGGTCGGAATGATTGTCGATCCCCTGCAGGCCGAGGAGATCCTCGAGGCCGGAGACGCGGACCTCATCGCCATCGGCCGTGAGGCGCTCTACGATCCGTATTGGGCAAGTCACGCAGCCCAGGCGTTTGGCCTGGATCCGGCTTTCTCCGCCTGGTCACGGCACAATGCAGCGTATCTTGCAAAGCGACGGCCGACGATGGAGCGGCTCGGGCTCGAACCGGGTCTGCGGGAAAGGCCCTGAGTCGAGCCAGACCCGGGGGGTCGCCGTGACGTCGGTTCAGGCGCGCTTGCCGCGCACGAGATTCGGTACGGTCCGGATTCCCGTCGCGACGACGATCGCGAGGGCCTGAATGAAGAGCTGAAGGGCCGGACTTGCCCCCATCGACAGCACCATCTGGCCAAGCTGGATCATGAAGAGCGCTGCGACGGCTGAGGCGACGACGCTGCCCCGTCCGCCTGTAAACGGCGTGCCACCGACGACCACAGCGGCAACGCCGGGGAGGAGATAGTCGATGCCGGCGGCGGGCGAAGCATTGCCGATGAATCCGGCGAGCAGAATGCCGGCGATAGCGAAGCTGAAGCCGGCGAAGGCATAGGCGCCGACCTGGTAGCGCTCGGAGACGATACCGGCTGCCTCCGCCGCCCTCGGGTTCACGCCGACCGCAACGAACCGGTGTCCAAGGACGGTCCGGTTCATCAGGATCGCGACGACGATGGTGAACACGATCGCCACCAGCACGGAATAGGGAACCCCGTAGAGCCGTCCCCCTCCGAAATCCCGGAGGATTGTCGGGCTGGTCACCGGGGCGCCATGCGAGATCTCTCTCACCAATCCGATGATCAGCGCATTCGTCGCCAAGGTCGTGACGATCGGGGTGATGTTGACGCGGCTGACGAGGAGACCGTTGACCACGCCGATGGCCGCGCCGACCAGCAGGCTCGCCGGAACTGCGATCCACAGGGACCGACCTTCAAAGCCCCAGGTCGCGACGAGCACACCGGCGAGCGCGATTGCTCCGACGACGGACATGTCCAGCCCCCGCTGCTGGATGACCAAAGTCTGACCCACCGAAACGATCGCGAGGATGCCGGCAAAGGGCAGCATGGCGCGCAGCGCGCCTGGCGTGACGGAGCCCGGCGCTATCACCGCGCTCGCGGCGAACAACGCGACCGTGGCGACCCAAATCCATGCATATTCATTAATCCGCGAACCGGCACGATCGGACGCAGGCGCCGTCGATGTAAGGGTCTTGGCCGACACGCTGTTCGCAGACATTCTAGCTCGCCACCGCCATTTCCCTGCTTCGCGAATAAAGGGCCACGCCGATCAGCACCATCGCGCCCTGGAGGTAGAATATCCAGGCGTCGCTGAGCTGAAGGAAGGTCGCCACGACATTGACCTGGTTCAGGAGCAAGGCGCCAAGCAAGGCACCGATGAACGATCCCCTTCCGCCGGCGAGGCTCCCGCCGCCGATGACCACCGCGGCAATACTCGTCAGAGTGTAGTTCAGCCCGGCCTTTGCGTCGCCAACCCCAACCTGCGACAGCATCGGGATGGATGCCAGACCCGCGAACAGGGCGCAGGCGACATAGGCGCCGAACCGCACGAGGCGAGGGGGCACGCCAACCACACGTGCCGCCTCGAGCCGCGATCCGAGGCCGCGCACCGCGATGCCGAGCGTCGTCCTGAACAACGCGTATTCCAGGGCAATGCCGATCACGATCGCAACGATGAGGGTGATCGGCACGAAGCCGATCTTCGTGCCGATCGCCTTCATCAGGGTGTTGTCGATGAGGCCCGACGGCGACGGTCGCATGACGAGCGAGATCGCCTGCACGCCCATGAACGTTGCGAGCGTCGCGATCATCGGATGGATGGACAGCTTGTCGACGAGCAGGAAGTTGACGATCCCGACCGCAATCGCAGCCAGAAATATCAGGATGAAGCCAACGACATAAGATCCAGCGCCGACCTTCGACCCAAGAAAGAAGGAACCAATGACGACGCAGAGGCCCATCACCGGGCCGACCGACAGGTCGATCTCGCCGATCAGCATCACGATCTGCTGTCCGTAGGCGACCAGCGCGAGCGTCGCGACGAGGGCAAACACGCCGCCGAGGTTGCGCCCGGTTAGATAGAATTCGTTGACGGTGGACGCATAGAAGCCGAGGGCGACGACCGCCAGGCCGACGAGCACGATAGGTGCGGAATTTCCGGCGGCCCATCTCCAGAAAGCGCCGATCTCGCGCCGCGCCTGATCGCGAACCGACGCCGATGTGAGGATGCTCGTCGCGATGTTGTTCTCCGTTACGGCATCCCCGGCCAGCGTGTTGGCGATCTGGCCCCGGGAGAAGACGGCTACGCGATCGCAAAGGCCGGCCAGCTCCGCCGCATCGGACGAAACCATGATGATCGCCGTGCCTTCGGCCGCGATCTGCCGAAGGATGCGGTAGATCTCGGCGCGGGCGCCGACGTCGACGCCCTGGGTCGGTTCATCGACGAGGAGAACGGTCGGCGACGCCGCGAGGACGCTGGCGAGGATCAGCTTCTGCTGGTTCCCACCCGACAGCGAACTGACGGGGGTGCGAAGCGAAGGCGTCTTGACGGCAAATCGCGCAATCGCCTCCTCCGCCCGCCTGGCCTCTCGCTTCGGACTGACGAAGCCGAACGCGGAATCTCTCGAGATGCTGCGTATCGCGAAGTTCTCCTTCACGCTGAGCTCGGCGAGGATGCCTTCGCGGTGCCGGTCGCCGGAGAGGTATCCGATGCCGTTTGCCGAGGCGCTGTCCGGCCCGCGGAGCCTGACCTGCTTGCCGCCGATGACGATCTTGCCATCGCTCGAACCGAGCCCGGCCAGGGCGCGAAGAAGCTCGCGCTGGCCGTTGGCGTCGATGCCGGCCAGGCCGACGATCTCGCCTCGGTGGACCGTGAGCGACACGTCCCGGAAGCCCTTGCCGGAAAGGCCGGCGATGTCGAGAACGACCGAAGAGTCGGTGTCGGTTCGTTTCGGCGGATATTCGTGATTGAGCGCGCCGCCGACGATCAGCTCGACGATTGCCTGTTCGCTGACGGTGGAGATGTCGAACGTACCCTGTGCGGTCCCGTCTCGAAGAACCGTTATCCGCTGTGCGATCCGCCTGACTTCCCGGATGCGGTGCGAGATGTAGACGACGGCGGTTCCTTGCTCGGCCGCTTTCCTGACCCGCACAAAGAGCTTTTCCACATCCTCGGCGCGAAGATGCTCGGTCGGTTCGTCGAGGATCAGCACCTTCGGTTCCGCGGCCAGCGCCTTGGCGATTTCGACGATGAACCGCTTTTCCGGGTTGAGCGCCGAGACGAGATCATTGGGGTGGATGGTGTCCTGCCTGTCCCAGGCGGCCATCAGCTCGGTGGTCCATGCCGCCATGGCGGAAATCGCGGGGCGCTTCCCGAGTGGCAGTCCGAGATAGATGTTTTCGGCGACGGTCAGGTCCGGCATGAGCGACGGTTCCTGGCGGACGATCGCCAGGCCGAGTTCGCGTGAATGCTTCGGATCTCCGGATACGGCCGTTCCATCGATCGTCACGGAGCCCTGGTCAGGGACGAGGGCTCCCGATGCAACACCCATCAGGGTCGACTTGCCGGCCCCGTTTTCGCCGACGAGGCCATGGACCTCGCCGGCCTTGACGTCGAAGGTAACGTCATTGAGTGCCCGCACGCCGGGAAACGTCTTGGTGACGGCCTCGATCCTGAGGACAACCCTGCTTCCGTCGTTCATCGACCCCGGCTTTTTGCGAGTCTGACGCTGTCAGTACCTTACTGGCTGAACACTTCCTTCAGCTGCTCCGCTGTCAGCAGGCCCGAAAGGTCCGCGTCCAGGGGAGCCGATTTATCGCATTTGGGATCGACTCCGGCAAAGGAGTCCGCGAAGACGTAGGTCGTCAGCCCGAGCGGCTCGGGATCTTCCGTCCCCTGGTAGATCGCCATGCCGCGCCGAAGGGCATTGCGCACGATCGTCGTCGTGCCTTCCACGGTCAGGTAGGGCCACGCCTTGCCCTCGGCTTTGGCGTCCATCCAGCGGCAGTTCAATTCGTTGTTCGAGGCAAGGTTGGCATTGGCCGGAACATCGAGGCCGGCTTGCTCGAAGGCGTTGATGATGCCGAGGGCGACGGGACCGAAATCGGTGACAAAGACGTCGAGGTCGCTGTACTTGGCGATTACGCCTGCGGCCGCCTTCTGCGCATCCGCGGTGCTCCAGTTCGTGACGATGAACTGGTCTTCGAGGAGCTTGATGTCCGGGTATTTCTTCAGCGCCTCGGCAAGCTTGTTCATGATGTCGGTCGAGAAGGTATTGCCGGCGATACCGCTGAAGTAGAGAACGGTTCCGCTCTTGATGTTCTCGCCGATCCATTTCGCCCAGGCGTCGGTGTTGAATGTCTGGTCCTGATAGACATTCGCGTCATAGTCGACGCCGGGCTCGCCCGGGAGAACGGGATTGTAGGGGATGACGACGACGCCCGCCTCGTGCGCGGCACGAATGGCCGGCAATGTCGCCTCGCCGAAGTCCGGATAGACGATCAGAACATTGACGCCCTGAGCGACCAGGCTGTTGATGTCGCTGTTGGCCTTGGCAGGGTCGCCGGCAGCGTCTGCGTAAAGAACGTTGGTGATGTTGGGGCACTTGCTCGCCTCGTCCTTGAGCTCGGCAAGCACCGTGCGACGCCAGGTGTTTCCGCCAAAACCGTCCGCAAGGGCAACGACGGTCGGCTTGTCGCCGCACATCGTGGTGATGTCGGCTCCGCTGCCCATCGTCACTGTGTCAGCGGCCATGGATACGGTCGCGGTCCCTGCCAGCATAAGCGCCGCGACCATTCCAGCGACGTAACGCGTCGACTTAGACTGCGCCTGCGGCCTGCATTCGGTAAGCTGCGTCATCGGTCTCTCCTTCCGGAACATCGTTGGCAACGGCCGAGCTGACCCCGGACCGGCAAACCAATATCTCCGCTTGTCCGGGAATTAGTCAATGGCAAATCTATTCGTCAATAATCGAAAGACCCACCGATCCCGCCGCGTGGAGTTCTGGTGTGGCGGACCTCGATTGCGCAGCGCGACGGAGCAGGTGAAAGCTACCGCGGGGGCGCGATGAAGGTGTGCGGTTCCACGCCGAGAACAGCCGCCGGGGCCAATGGACCGGCGACGTTGAGCACGCCCTCCGCGATCGTCCTGTGTCGGTCTTCGTCGTTCGCAAAGACGGCTTCGAGGACAGCAATGATCGGAGCTTCGTCACGCGCGATCGTCGGATCGACGATGAAGTCGCCTGCGATGATCGGGTTGACCCGGAACCGCGCCGGGGGCCGGGGATGCGTGGAATAGGCCGATGCGGTCGCGGCCGCGATCTCGGCGGCGGAAGCGGCGCCTATGTAGACCGCGAGAAGCTTCGACCCGCCGGACGGGGCGCCTCCGACCATGTCCTGCCAGGCGCCCGGGTCCTGGATGGCGAGGGTCACCTTCTCGAGAAACCCGGAGATGTCCGCGACGCAAGCGTCCTGCTCGGGCGAGACGAAAGCCGCCGCCATCGAATCCACATCGTCGAACCAGAGCTGGGAGATGCCGTCGATCCGGTGAATCACATCGCTGTTTAGCGCCTCGCCGCGATCGACGACGTGATTCTGGACATACCCGCGGAGGTTCGGAAGGCGCGAAGCGATCGGGCCATGGACCTCACGCCAGTGCCGGGAGAATGCATCCGTATCGACGCTATCGAAATTCTTGATGAGCCCGCTTCTGATCAGCATCTTCCAGCCTCCATGACTCGGTCGGTCGCGGGCCGCATCGCCGCGAAATTTCGTCGCCCAGCATAGCATGCGAGAATTTGCCTATCACGAATTGATTTTTGATTAGCGAATCGGTCTTGACTTCAGCGCGGAAACCGGACGATCTAGTGGCCAGCATTGGCGTAGGGCTTTTCCGGTGGCGCCCGCAGATGGAGACGGTATGGCGGTCCCCCTTCCGGGCATCGTGCGAATGGGCTTGGTCCGGCGATTGCCGTCGCTGACCCCGGACGAATTCGGCGACCACTGGCGCGGACCGCACGGGACTCTGGCCTCGGTGATGCCCGGGCTCATTCGATATCAGCAAAATCATGTCGTCGAGAGCTTCGGCGTTGAGGGATTGCGCGACGAATGGCAGCTCGATGGTCTTTCGGAACTGTGGTTCGACAGCCTGGGAACCATGGAAAAGGCGATCGCTTCCGCCTCCTATTCGAACCTCGCGCAGGATACCCCGAAGGTGATGACGTTGCCCGGCGTGATCGCCGGAACCCAGGAGGCCGCGGCCGAGGATCGCGGACGGGATGCTCCCCTGCACAAGGCCATGGTGGTGGTCGGGAGACGAAAGGACCTCTCCCTTGACGAGTTTCTGGGCTCATGGCGGCAGGTTTCGCTCGACATCGTCGCCAGCGGCGGGGCGGCTTCGCTGGTCAACACCATCGTCACCCATCGCGAAGGCGAGCCGGGTCAGCGAGTGCCATACGAATCCCTCCCGATCGACGTCGTCATGGAAGTCTGGTTTGAAGACCTGGACCAACTCCGGCATTGTCTCGGAGCGACTCTCGACGGAGCGCTGGCGGGCGTCGTGGCCAATGCATCTCTCTACCGCGTAGAGACCCACGTTATCGTACCCTGATGCGTCTCGCGATCGACACCGGAGGCACGTTCACCGATCTCCTCGTCGAGAGCGACGATGGCAGCATCCGCATGTTCAAGGCGCCGACGACGCCGGCCGACCCGGTTCAGGGCATCCTCGACGTGCTGGCCCGCGCTGCTGACGGCTTCGGATTGCCGTTGCGCGAATTCCTCGAGTCCGGGGCCCAGCTCATCTACGGGACGACGCACGCGGTCAATGCGCTGATCACCGGCAACGCCGCGCGCACGGCTTTTCTTACCACCCGCGGACATCCGGACATCCTCACCTTGCGCGAGGGCGGCCGGAGCGAACCCTTCAACTTCACCGTCCCGTTTCCGAGCCCCCTGGTGCCGCGGTCGCTGACCTGGGAAATAGGCGGGCGGATTCTCGCGGATGGGAGCGAGCTCGAACCCTTCGACGAGACCGACGCGTTGCGGGTGATCGGCGAGATGGCCGAAAGCGGGGTCGAGGCGGTCGGTGTGTGCCTGTTGTGGTCGGCCATCAATCCTTCGCATGAGCTCCACCTCGGTGCGCTCCTCACCGAGCATCTGCCCGGCGTTCCCTTCACCCTTTCCCACCAGATCAACCCGACACTTCGCGAATATCGCCGCGCTTCGTCGGCATGCATCGACGCATCGCTCAAGCCGATGATGAACGCCTACCTCTCGGCGCTGGAAGAGCGCCTGGCGGAAGCGGGCTTCGAAGGCCGCGTTCTTGTCGTCACGTCTCAGGGCGGCGTGATGGATGCGCGGGATGTTGCCCGGACGCCGATCAATCTTCTCAATTCCGGCCCGTCGATGGCGCCGATATCGGGGCGCTACTATGCCCGGCACGATCTTGGCGCGGACAATGCGATCATCGCCGACACCGGCGGGACGACCTACGATGTAAGCCTGGTACGACATGGCGTCGTGCCGTCGACCCGGGAAACCTGGATCGGACAGCCATATCGGGGGCACATGACCGGCTTCCCCTCTGTTGACGTGAAAAGCGTCGGCGCTGGTGGCGGTTCGATCGCGTGGGTCGATGATGGCGGCATGCTGCATGTCGGGCCGCAGAGCGCCGGGTCGGTGCCGGGGCCGGTTTGCTATGCCGCGGGCGGAACGCGACCGACCGTCACCGACGCCGCCGTATCGCTCGGCTATATCGATCCCGATTTCTTTCTCGGCGGCAGCATCCGCCTCGACGCAGCCGGTGCCCGCCGCGCGATCGAGGAACATGTCGCCGGCCCCCTCGGCATCTCGTCGACCGAAGCGGGGCTGGCGATCATCCAGATCGCCACGGAAAACATGGTGCAGGCGATCCTCGACATAACCGTCAACCAGGGTATCGATCCGAGACAGGCGGTGCTTGTCGGTGGCGGCGGAGCCGCCGGACTGAACTCGGTTCTGATTGCCCGCCGGCTCGGATCCCGCAAGCTGCTGATCCCGGAAGTCGGCGCCATGCTGTCGGCGGCGGGCGCGATGATCTCGGATCTGACGACGACGCATCACGCGCACTGCTTCACGACGTGGCGGGCGTTCGACCGGGCGGCCGTCAACGCAACCCTCGCAGGTCTCCAGGCGAAAGCGGGGGATTTCCTCGCGGATCGGGGCAAGACGGATCGCGGTCATGATGTCCGCTTCAAGGTCGAGGCCCGCTACGCCGAACAGGTCTGGGACATCGAGGTGCCGGTGGCGGTAAGCCGCTTCGAAAACCAGTCCGACATCGACCGCCTCGCCGACGAATTCCACCGGGTTCACGAGCAGATCTTCGCGGTGAGCGATCGCAAGGCGGATATCGAGTTCATCAACTGGAGTGTGGCGGTCGCCGTTCGCGTCCGCGACGATATCGTCCCGAAGATCGGCGAAGACAAGTCGGGTCGGGGCGATGGATCGCGGCTTGCCGAATTCCCGGGCGAGGGAAGGCGCGAGACCGCTGTCCGGCGTCTGGAGCTGCTTCCCGTCGGTGTGGCGGTGCCCGGCCCGGCGATCATCGAATCCTCCTACACGTCCGTCGTCATCAACCCGGGCGCGACGGCGGTCCGTTTGGAATCGGGCAGTCTGGCGATCGATCCGACTGGGAACTGAGGTGGTGATGAGCGAGGTTGGCGGAGACGTCCAGGACGGTGTGCAGCTGGCACTTCTCAGCCGGCGCTTCGAAAGCGTCGCGCGGAAGATGGCGAATACCCTGTTTCGCACCGCGCGATCGGGCGTCATCAATATCGGCCGGGACTTCTCCTGCTGCGTCGTGACGCGGGAGAACGAGCTTCTGGTCAGCACCGACAGCCTGCCGATCCACGTGCTTTCCGGCCCTGACCAGATGGCCGCGACCATGAAGCGCTTCCATCCGGACCTGCGACGGGGCGACGCCTATCTCCACAATTCGCCTTATCACGGCGGGTCGCACGCCGCGGACCACACCATTCTCGTGCCCGTCATCGACGATGCGGGCGAGCATCACTTCACGGTCATCGTCAAGGCGCACCAGGCCGACTGCGGCAACTCGCAACCGACGACCTACATGGGCACCGCGCGGGACGTCTACGAAGAGGGTGCGCTGATCTTCCCCGCCGTTCAGGTGGAGAAGGACTATCGCACCAACGAGGACATCGTCCGGATGTGCGAGATGCGGATCCGGGTCCCCGACCAGTGGTGGGGCGACTATCTGGCGATGATCGGCGCAGCCCGCATCGGCGAGCGCGAGGTGCTCGCGCTTGCCGGCGAACTCGGCTGGGAAGCGCTTCACAGCTTCTGCGGCCAGTATTTCGACTACAGCGAGAAGCGGATGATCGCGGCGATCGGCCAGTTGCCTGGCGGATCCGCGGAGCGCGTCTCGACCCACGATCCCTTTCCGGGTACGCCGGAAGATGGCGTGCACGTCAGGGCAAAGGTCGCGATCGATCCCGATGCCGCGATGATCGCCGTCGATCTCACGGAAAACATCGATTGCCTCCCTTCCGGCCTCAACCTCTCCGAGGCCTGCGCCAGGACAGCCGCGATGGTCGGCGTCTTCAACAGCCTCGACCACAACGTGCCGCGGAATGCCGGTTCATTCCGGCGATTGGACGTGCGCCTCCGCGAAAACTGCGTTGTGGGTATCCCGGCGCACCCCGCCTCATGCTCCGTCGCCACCTCAAACCTCTCCGATCGCGTCACCAACGCCGTGCAGGGCGCGATCGCCGAGATCGCCGACAATGCGGGCCTCGCCGAAGGCGGCGCGGTCATCCCGCCATCGATGAGCGTGGTTTCGGGGGTCGACCCCGACACGGGGCATCCTTTCGTGAACCAGGTGCTGCTGGGTTTTTCCGGCGGGCCGGCCGCACCGACCGCCGATGCCTGGCAGACCCTGATGCATGTCGGCGCGGCCGGCATGTGCTTCATGGACGGGATAGAGCTCGACGAGCTGCGCCAGCCGATCGTCGTCCATGCCCGGCGCTTTCTTCCCGATACCGAGGGACCCGGACGACGGCGCGGCGCCAACAGCCTTCTCGTCGAATTCGGTCCGCGTGGCGCGACCATCGACATCATGTACGCCTCCGACGGAACCCTGAACGCCGCCCGGGGCGTTCGCGGCGGGCTCGATGGGGCGCCGGCGGTTCAGGCTCGCGTGACGGGTGCCGGCAATCCTGAGGCGCTGCCGATCTGCGGTCTCGTTCATCTGAAGCCGGGAGACTCTGTTCGCTCGAGCTCGGCCGGCGGGGCCGGCTACGGCCCGCCGAGGGAGCGGGAGCCCGAGCTCGTCGCGCGAGACGTTGCCGAGGGCTGGATCACCGCCGCCCGCGCCAGGGAGGTTTACGGCGTCGTCCTCGACGACGGGGGCAAAGCGGATCTGGAAGCGACCGAGTCGCTTCGCGCGGCGAAGCCCGCCACCGGCGGCGAAAGCGGACTCAAATGATCGTCCGCACTTCGATCAGGTAGGCAGCCACCGTCATTCCGTCCGGCTGCGCGCCGAGGAAAGTCTGGAACGACTCCCGCCCGATCGCTTCCGCCGCCACCTCGGCACTCTCGAAGCGGAACTCGACGATGAGGTCGGGCGGATCCTGCTCGTGCCAGACGCCCGGTCGATGCTCGCTGGTGAGGACGCGGTTCAGTATGCAGGCCCGTGCGGCCGGAACCGCCTGCAGCAAGTCCCTGCACCACCCGAGTGCGTCTTCCGCCGGGACCGGAACATCGTCGCTCCTGCGAAGGACGAGGACCTTCACATCGCCTTGGCCGGCCAGGACCACGCTCTCCTCGACTCCGAAGATCGTGATCCCCTTCAGGAAATTCTTTTCGTCTTCCGGCAAGGCCTTCGCCGCGGGTGAAGCGAAGGCGACGTTCTTGGCATCCTCGTCGAGGAACCAGAGCTCGGGCATTCCATCGACCCGGAACGCCTCCGCGCCGTTGCCAGCGGTCAGCACCCGAAGAATGTGGTTCTGAAGATAACGGTGGAGGCCGGGCATGCCGCGGACGATGTCGGCATGCTGCCCGTACCAGTAGTCCGCAAAATCCGCGACGCTCAGGTCGTCGCGACGGGCCAGCATCGTAATCCGCTTGATCACGCCAGACCCCTCAGCTCTCGATCGACGGGATGCCGGTCATCAGACCAGCAGCTTTCCGCCATCCACCATGATGATCTGTCCCGTGATGTAGTCGGAGGCAGGGCTGGCGAGAAATGTGGTCGTCCCGGTGATGTCCTCGGCCCGCGCCGCCCGGCCGCGCAGGATGTTGGCGGAGAACATCTCGATTGCCTCGCCCGGTTTCGTGCTCGTCCCGATCTCGACGAGATCCTTGTCGAGCTGTTCCCAGAGCGGCGTCAGCACCACCCCCGGCGCGAAGCCGTTGACCGTGATGTTGTGCGGGGCAAGCGCCCGCGCCGCCGCCTGCGTCAGCGACAGGACCGCCGCTTTCGAGGCGCAGTAGGGCGCCATGTTGGCGTAGCCCTGCCGGCTCGCCACGGACGCGGTGTTGATGATCTTGCCGCCGTCGCCCTGGGCAATCATCTGGCGGGCCGCCTCCTGCGTTCCGATCAGAACGCTGCGCCCGTTGACCTTCATGATCAGGTCCCAGTTCTCGTCGGTGACGTCGAGAAAGTTGAGCGGCCGGTTGATGCCGGCATTGTTGAACATGATGTTGAGCGCGCCGAAGGCGGCAACCGTCGCCTCGACGGCCTTGCGCATGTCGTCCCGGTTTGCCGCGTCCGCCTTGATGCCGATGGCGCGTCCGACCCCGTCGCCCTTGACGCGCTCGCCAGCCGAGGCGGCAACCGCGGTGACTCCCTCGTCAATGTCTGCGAATGCGACGTCCGCGCCTTCGGCGAGCAGGGCATCCGCGATCGACTTTCCGATGCCGCTCGCCGCGCCGGTCACCAAACATGCGCGTCCCGTGAGACTACCCATGGCCTTCCTTTCCTACTTCGATACCTTGCTTTCGAACCGGTCCTCGATGGCCGCCCAATCGTCGAAACCAACGAGGCGCTTGTATTCGGCGAAGGCCACGCCGGCCTTGTCCGGGTTCAGGCGGTCCGCCTTGAGATCGGCGAGCGTCTCCTGCATCACCCTGGCGGAGCGCATCAGCAGCGTTATTCCGTGGATGATCATCGAGAAGCCAAGCTCGCCGAGCTCCCGATTCGAGAGGATGGGCGTCACGCCTCCCTCGAGCATGTTCGCGAGAAGGGGCACGTCGAAGGTCCGGCCGATCTTCTCGAGCTCCTCGACGGTCCGCGGCGATTCGATGAACAGGCCGTCGGCGCCGGCTTCCACGTACCTTTCCCCGCGACGCAGGGCGGCATCGAGCCCATCGACGTCCCGGGCATCCGTCCGCGCCACGATGAAGAAGTCCCGGCTCGACCGCGCGGCGGCGGCGGCGCGAATCTTGGCTTCCATGTCCTGCACGGAAATCAGGACCTTCCCGGCCATATGGCCACAGCGCTTCGGCGCGAGCTGGTCCTCCATGTGGACGGCCGAGGCGCCCATTTCCTCGTAGATGCGGATGGTGCGGGTGACGTTCTTGGCGTCGCCGTAGCCGTCATCGATGTCGACGAGCACGGGCAGCCTCGATCCTCGCATGATGTCGCGGATGCTCGCCGACATCTCGCCGAGCCCGACCAGGCCGATGTCGGGCAGCGCGAAGCGCGCGCCGATCACCGGAAACCCGCCGATGAAATAGGCCGAATAGCCGGCGTCTTCGATCAGTCGCGCACTGAAGGCGTCATGGGCGCCCGGCAGGACCAAAGGTCGGTTGCCGGCAAGGAGTTCGCGCCAACTCGGCCCCAATCGAGCGTCGTTCATACCTGTCCTGCCCTTGTGGGAATTGCGTCAATAGCGGCGCTTGTCATTGCGGTTCACCGTATCCGACGGCATATCCGAAACTACCGAGTCGCACGCTTATTAGCAAATGCATTTGCTAATTGCGAATTATCGTTTCACAAAGAAGGAGCGCGTCGGCATCCCGGCCGGATGTCGCAACCGCTTTGGTCAGCGTTGGAGGGTATGGCTCGATGTGCAATCCAGTCCGCGACACTGGCGAACGGAAAAGCTCCGGCAGCAGGCGAACCCGATGATACCGACCCAGGCCACGCCAACGCGTCTTTTCGAGCCGCTGCGGATCGGACGCTATGTCCTCCCGCACCGGATCGTCATGGCACCTCTCACGCGTTGCCGCGTCGATGAGCCCAATATCCCCAATCGCGTGATGACGGATTACTACGCTCAGCGCAGTGGTGCGGCTCTCATCATCAGCGAGGCGACGGCGATCTCGGAGGGGGCCCAGGGCTACTGGCGAACCCCCGGAATCTACAGCCTGCGGCAGATCATGGGCTGGGAGGCAATTGCCCAGGGGGTGCACGCCGGCGGTGCGCGGATGTTCGTCCAGCTCTGGCACAACGGACGCGTCTTCCACCCGGACAACGTTCCATGGCGAGGGCGATCCGTCGCGCCGTCCGCGATCGCGCCCGGCATTCAGATGATGACTCCGCATGGAAGGCAGCCGCCGCCGACACCCGAGGCCCTCACCGTCTCGGAGATAAAGGGCATCGTCGCGGACTTCGCCCTGGCAGCCCGGAATGCCATTCTTGCCGGGATGGATGGCGTCGAGCTGCATGCGGCCAACGGCTACATCTTCGAACAGTTCCTGAACCGCTCAAGCAATCAGCGAAGCGACGAATACGGCGGATCGATCGAAAACCGCGGCAGGTTGCTGACCGAGGTCGTCGAGGCCGTCGCGACGGCCATCGGACCCGATCGCATCGGCGTTCGCATCTCGCCGTTTGGCGTTCTGAACGGTGTGAGTGATCCCAAGCCCCAGGAGATCTACGAGCACGTGCTCCAGATCCTCGACCGTTACGACCTCGCGTATCTGCACATCATCCGCCCCGCCGTATCGGGCAACCAGGATTCGCCCGACGGGCTCGCGATGAGAGACCCGGTTCTCGATGTGCGGCGGCACTTCCGCGGCCCGACCATCGTCGCCGGGGGCGTCGATGTTGCCGGCGCCGATGCGCTGGTCGAAGCCGGGTTGGCCGACGCGATCGCTTTCGGGCGCTGGTTCGTCAGCAATCCGGACCTGCCCGATCGACTCCGTCGGGGGCTGCCGCTTGCACCCTTCGACCGTGAGACTTTCTACACCCAGGGGCGGGAAGGGTACGTGGACTATCCGGCGGCGATAGCCTAGGCGCTATCAATCGCGTCGCTCAGCCGGTCGCGGAACCGGCCATGTGGCGCGCCGCGAGATAGGCAAACACCAGGGCGGGGCCGAGGGTGATGCCGCCGCCGGGGTAGTTGCCCCCGGCTATGCTCGCCATGTCGTTGCCGACGGCATAGAGACCGGGAATCGCATCGCCTTTTTCGTCGGTCGCCTGGCCATGCCTGTTCGTTCGAACGCCGTCGAACGTGCCGAGGTCGCCGACGAAGATTTCGACAGCGAAGAAGGGCGGCTTTTCGATCGGGGCGAGACAGGGGTTGGGCTGATATCGTCCGTCGCCGTAGAAGCGGTTATAGGGTGTCGACCCCTTGCCGAATTCGGTGTCGACGCCGGTCGAACAGCTGCGATTGAAGGCTTGGATCGTCCGCGCCAGGGCATCCTCATCGATGCCCGCGTTCGCAGCGAGTTCCCGGATGGTGCGCCCGCTCTTGAGATAGCCCGAACGGATATGCCCGGCATAGGGCACCGGAAATGGCTTGACGAACCCGAGCCCGAAGTTCCGCAGGAATGTCTGATCGACCACCAGGAACGCATTGCCGGTGTCCCCGGGCTTCTGGGCGGCGAGGAGCCCCTGCATGAAGTCGTGGTAGGAGTTCGCCTCGTTGGCGAAGCGACGGCCGTTCGGCGTCACGGCGATCAGGCCCGGCTTGCCGCGATCGATGAAGTGCGGGAACAGCCCGTAGGTGCCGTCCTTCCGGGGCACGCGGGAGACCGGAACCCAGGCTGCCGCATTGGGGTAGGAGAGATCGAGCGAAGCGCCCGCCGCCTCGGCGAGCCTCAGTCCGTCGCCGGTGTTGGTTGTCGGCGCGGGAGACAGGTGGCCCAGCCCGAGGTGTTCGTGCCCGAAAAGCTGGGCGCGCCTTGCCGCGTCCTGGGGGAAGCCCCCGGCGGCAAGGACCACGCCAAGTCGCGCCGCCACCTCGATGTCGCCGTCGACGCCGCCGACAACGCCGCCGCAGACGCGGCCGTCCTTCACGGTGAGCTGCTTCAGCGCCGTTTCGACCCGGACATCGACGCCGGCATTCGCGGCGCTGATCAGCAGGCGCGCCGCGAGAGCGCTCCCGTTCGTCAGCCTCATGCCCCGTCCGTGTGCGGCGAGGTCGCCGACATGGCGGCCCAGTCGACCGGCAACATAGGCGGCCGACTTCAGGGATCGGGTGGCATTCGAAAAATGCTTGAGGTCCGGTCCGGTGCCGATGGTCATCCCCAGGAACTTGAGTTCGGGCAGCGGCGGTCTCAGGAGGTCGAGGCGCTTGCCGAGCTCGGTTCCGCGAAGCGGCCTCGCGAGGATCGACCGGCCGCCGGCCATGCCGCCCGGCGCCTGCGGGTGGTAGTCGGGGAATTCCGGCGCCGGATCGAACGCAAGCGCGGTCCTTGTCTCGTAGAAGGTGACAGCGTCCGGTATCGCATCGAGAAATGCGTCGACGACTTCCGGGTGAAAGTGGTTCCCGGCCTCATGCTGCAGGTAGATGCGCGCCTCGTCGACCGAATCCGAAACCCCGACGCGGCGGGATACCGGGTTTCCGGGCAACCACATGAAGCCACCCGACAGCGCCGTCGTTCCACCGACGTAGCGATCCTTTTCGACGAGGATGACCTTCAGGCCATGCGACGCCGCCACAGTCGCCGTGGCGAGGCCGCCTGCGCCGGATCCTGCGATCAGTACGTCACATTCAAGCCTGGGCGCAGCCATTTCGCTTAGACACGGTCGGACCTCTGGTACCTGCGAATTCCGGGACTGACCGCACCGGGCAAGTCGAAAGAAGACGGGTGATCGCAGGGCGCGCGATATTTGCAATTAACGAAATGATATGCCAGTGGAAAATTACGGCGCCGCCGATCACGGCCTTCCGGGGCGCGGTCCTCCGTGTGCTAATATTTTGTCCAGCTGCCTGTCTGACACTTCCTGCCAATCCGGTGACGACGTGACCGCGCTTGCCAAAGCCAAGACGAGAGGACGAGGAATCCAGTCCGTGGAGGTTGGGCACCGTTTGCTTGCGGTGCTCGTCGAAGCCGGCCGGCCCATGATCCTCCGAGATCTCGCGGAAAAGGCCAATCTCGCTCCCGCCCAGGCCCATGCCTACCTCGCGAGTTTTCGTCGAATCGACCTGGTCGAGCAGGACGCGCTCAGCGGGCTCTACAGCCTTGGCCCGCTTGCAATGCGATTGGGCATGGCCCGGATGCGCAGCTATTCGCCGCTCGCAAGAGCCAGCGACGCGGCGATCGATCTCTGCAAGGAGACCGAGCTGATGGTCTGCGTTGTCGTCTGGGGGCCGCAGGCGCCCACGGTGATACAGGTGCAGGAGGGCGCCCGGCAACTCAACCTCAATATCCGCGAGGGGACCCAGTTCTCGGTGACCGGCACCGCCAGTGGGCGGCTGTTCGTCGCGTTGTCCAGCAAGCGCTTCGTCGAGGACCGCCTCGCCGCCGAGCTGAGCGGATCGGTCGTGAACCAGGGTGCAAATACCCGGGCGACGCGGGAAGAGCTGGAGGCCGACTTCGCCACCATCCGGGAACAGGGGTTTGCCACGACGGCGGGCCGCCCCGTGCCCGGCATCAATGCGGTCGCCGCCCCCGTATTCGACACGAACGGCGACATCCTGCTGGCCCTCACCATCATCGGTACCCCCGATATGCTGAAGCTCGACGGCGAGGGGGAGCATCTCAAACGTCTCCTCTCTCTTTGCCGTCAATTGTCCACGGCCTCGCCGAATGACGAACAAGGCTCCCGTTCGCGAAACGGCGGCGAGCTTTCCGAGCTTCCGCACAGGACGAATCCGGGATGGACGCCCGGATTGGACAGCCAGGCGACCGAAGGGCGCGGCGTCCAGTCGATCGAAGTGGGCGCGCGACTCCTCAATGCCTTGGTGGAGGACGCCCGGCCGATGATGCTCCGTGACCTCGCGAAGCGCGCCGAAATCGCGCCGGCCCAGGCCCACGCCTATCTCGTCAGTTTTCGCCATTCGGGGATCGTCGAGCAGGACACCGAGTCCGGTCTCTACCGGCTGGGACCTTTTCCGCTACAGCTTGCCATCGCCCGGATGCGAAGCTTCGACCCGCTCCGGACTGCCGCCAACACCATCGTCGAGCTGGCCGCCGAAACAGGATTGACGGTAGCGCTCGCCATCTGGGGCACCTTCGGTCCAACCGTCATCCAGGTATGTGAGGGTGCCGATCAGGTCCATATCAGCACCCGGGCCGGGACCGTGTATTCCGTAACGGGCACGGCAACGGGGAGGGTCTTCGGCGCCTTCCTTCCGGAGAGTCTGATCCGTGAAACGATAAAGGCGGAGCAGGCCGACAGCCGCCGCTCGCGCCGGATCGGGTCCACCGTGAGCTACCGGTCGCTCAAGCCGGAACTGGAGGCGATCCGCACGAGCGGCCTGGCCACGATCAAGGAGTCGCCCATTCCGGGCATCAACGCCCTGTCCGCGCCCGTATTCGACCACGTGGGGCAATTGCAGATGGCGGTCACCCTGATCGGACCTGTGGAGGCTTTCGCCGGTTCACCCGAAGGCTTGTTCGCGTCGACGCTGCTCCGCGTCACGCAGAGGCTATCCTCCAAGCTCGGTTACGAGCCGCGGGCGAGGGGGAACTGAACGAAGCGCTCGTCCAGGCCCAGGGCAAACGGCTGCACGGAAACCCCCGCGCGACGTCTGGCCGCCGATCTGCCTGACTGTCACACCAGACATTCATAGAGACTTGGATTTGGTGGACCTAAGCGACGAAACTTTGAACCGTTTCTTCGCGACGCTGCAAGGGTGGAATGGTTATCTTAAACCATCAATCAGCCAGGCCTGAGAATACAATCATAGTACATGTGGCCAATTTCGATAAATCGACCTTATTTCTTCTCTGTTTTTTTTAATGTTTTCAAAAAAATCAAGGGATGCTTTGTGTATATGTTTGCGATCCAGCTGTATTGACTGGGCGTTGTCCTGATTGAGTGAGCGCGAGGTAGGAGTCTTACCAGACCCCGAACAACAAGACCCATGGAAGGTTCCCTGCGACGATCGCGCCGGCGCCGAACACGGTCGCGCTAGCACCGAAAAGGCCCTTTCGGTAGCGCCTTGCGATCCGCCACATCAGGTACGCGCTCCAGGCGGACGAGCCGACAAGAGCCGCGGCTCTTGCCTTGTCGACCCAAAGCAGGGGGAGGCCTTCACTACGCAGGAGGCCGACCGAGTGCGTAGACAGGCCGAGAATGACGCCGCACGCGGCAACGGGCAGGAGGCCGTGCGCCAGATGGTGGAAGCGCTGCCAGCGCCAGCGACCCAGGATGCGTGTCCCCGCCGCGAGCGGCAGTCCGACCGCCGCAGTCATCACGGCGGTTGTCGCGGCAATGTAGGCGAGCAGAACCGCACCATCCAGGACAGTCAACACATCGTTGCGGTCCGGATAGTTCGTCAATATCCACCAGGGCAGGTTCTGCTCCAGTGGCCAGACCACGCCTTCCCGGACCAGTCGCGTCGCCACCCACTGCTTGGCGGCGACAAACCATGGGGAGGATGCCCAATGGAACGCGCCGACCGCGACGCCCATCAGCCCGACGATGATCAACAGGCTGTCCCAGAGAGACGCGGTTCGCGCGCTGACGGTGACGATTTCCGAGCCGGGCGGTCGCGCCGCGAGTTCGATGGCGTTACGGAATCCGGAGCAGCGCCCGCACATGTGGCAGGGCGATGCGCTTTCCATCATTCTCAGCGGCACCATCGGCGCGCAAACGACGTGTTTCGTCGGGCCGGCATGCGGCGGGCAATGCTGCCATCGTGTCCGGTCGACCCCGTAGTGCAGCGGGGCGAGCTTCGCCAAGAGACCGAACACGCCGTTGACCGGACAAAGATAGCGGCACCAGACACGATGGTTGCGGCCATAGAGATAGCCGACCTGGACAGCCGCGACCGTCGATCCGCCGAGAATGAGCAGCGCCGGCAAAGGATACTGAAAGACGCTGATCATCTGACCATAGACGGTCGTCAGCACGAAGGCGGCAAAGGGCCAGCCCGGCCAGCGAATCCAACGGGGAATCGCCCGGCCTCGGCCGTGGCGACTCGCCATTTCGCTGAGCGCGCCTTCGGGGCAAAGGATTCCGCACCACAACCGCCCGAATAGCACCATGCTGATCAGCACGCCCGGCCACCATACGCCCCAGAATACGAACTGCGCGGCGAGAGATATGTCGTTCCAGATCTGTGCGGAGCGGCCCGGCAGCGGGACGATCGCCGGCACGATCAGCAGGACGGCGTAGATGACGACCATGCCCCACTGCAGGCGGCGCATGGCCCGCTGATGGAGACGGAGCCAATTGCCGATCGCCGGCAAGCCGCGCTGTCGGGGTTCACAGGCAGCGTCTTCCGAGGTTTGCCGCAGTGTGTCGATCGGCAGGATCTGGTTCATGCGGTCTTGTGCGCCAATTCGCGCATGCGCCGGGTCTGTGCGCGGCAGCCGGCGACGATCGCGCTCCAGTAGAGAACCCAGGTTGCCACGGTCACCCGGTCAGGGACAGCCCGGTAGCCGGTCAGATCGGCCACGATCCCGCCGAAGGGCGACATATCGTCGAGCAGGGGCGACGTATCCCAGAGAGGGTCGGCGTAGGGAAGCAACCCGAGGGAGACGAGATGGTCGACGCCCTTGACGAGCAGGGCGCAGGCCAGGAGCAGCAGCATCGCTTCGGTCAGGCGAAAGAACAGCCGCCACGAAAGATAGCGTCCACCCAACTGCACCGCGGCATAGGTAGCCGCCGCCACGGTCAGCGCGACGGCGATGCCCGCGACGACCTCGCCGCTCGTGCCCTGCGAGGCGGCGAGAACGCCATAGAGGAAGATCACCGTCTCGGCGCCCTCGCGGATCACCGCGATCAGGGCGATGACGAAGACTCCCCACAGCCGGCCGTATCGCAATTGGGTGGTGAGTTGCTCCTCCAGGTGCCATTTCAGCGCAGCGCCGTGACGACGCATCCAGAAGACCATCTGGACGATCAGCGCCGCCGCCGTCAGGATCAGTCCCGCCTGGAAGTAATCCTGGCCTTCGGGCGGTAGAATCGCGCCGAGGCGCATCAGGACGATCGACAACGCCACCGCGCCGCCCAGCCCGGCGACCACCCCGCCCCAGAGGTAGCGGATCGCGCGTCGCCCGCCGGGGTCGCGCACGAGCCAGGCGTGGAGGATGCCGACCACGAGCAGCGCCTCGACGCTCTCACGCCAAACGATGAGAAAAGTCTGTGCGAACATGACTGAAACTCAGCGCGCCACGATGACGCCCTGTCCTGTCTCAAGGTGAAATTCGTCGAAGAACGGGTATTCGCCGGGCTTGGCTCGGCGGATGACGACGAAGGACTCCACCCCCGGTGCAAGCACTTTCTCCTTGTGCAGTCGCAGGCATTCGAATTCCGCTGGCGTCGAGCCGGTGTTGCGTAGGACGATCTTGACCGGCGTGTTTGCCGGGATCTCGATCCGTTCGGGGGTGAGGGTGCCGTCGCTCATCTCCAGGACAAACGTCGGCAACTCCGCGGCGCGGGCGGTCGCCGACGCTGCCAGCGTCGAAACGAGCAAAGCGGCGACCGTGCGCGCGCGCAGCTGCATCTTGCTCTCTCTTTCTCTCTCGGGGAGCCTTCTGGTGCGGACTTGGCCTTAGTAAGCGCCCTTCTTTCCGGTGCCGGCGTAGGTGAACTCGTACTCGGTGGTGAAGGGTTCGAACCATGCGGCCACGCCGGTTTCCTTGTCGATGTGGCGGCCGAAGTGCGCCATCGGGTCGGCATTGGGCGGCGAGACGGTGAACTTCAGCCGGTAGCTGCCCGCGCCGAAGAGCGAGATGTTGTCGCCGTAGTGCGGGCCGTCACTGGCCACCATGGGCATCAGCCGGCCGGAGACGCTTTCGTCGCTGCCAACCTTGGTCAGTTCGAATTCGACGACCAGGTAAGGTATCCACTCGCCCTCGCCGAAACCGTTCGGGTTGTCGGCGAGCGCGTGGATGTCGGCTTCGAGATGAATGTCGGAGTCGGCTGCAGGGCGCATAACCCCGGGCGGATCCATCTCGATCGGTTGCAGATAGACCGCCGCGACCTCAAGCCCGCCGCCATGCTGCGGCTCGCTGATCGGGTATTCGATCGCAAAGGCCTCGCCGACGGAGAGGATGATGAAGCCTGTCGCTGTGAGCGCTCCTGAGAAATGAAATCTGTCCATGATCGCTATCGACCTTTCCGGATGTCTTGCGAATGATGCTCATTTGCAGAAACGATCTAGGCTTCGGGGGGCCTGCGTTTCGTTGCGCTGGAGCAAGGAGCCATGTGTAATCCCGGATTGCCGAAAGCTGGCCGGTTGTTCATCTCAACAAATAGAGCGCCCCGGCGTCGTCCGCTCGTCGGCGTGTCACCCCAGGCTCCCCGGGAATGACTGTGGCCTGTCGCCTCGCGTGTTTGATGCGGCGAGGCGTCGCCGCTATGCACGCCGATTCACGGCTTGATAACCGCCCTCAACGCCCTTAGATTATCCTGTGTATTCAATAACTTAGAAGAGTTTCAAAGTAGCTTTTTCCTCTGCCGCCTGCGATATCGTGCGACCAGACAGCGGAGCGGAGTGGCGCAAGGCCACCGGAAAGGAAGTCGCGCCATCTCCGGCGCGGCGCGTCGGCCAGACGGAAAGCAACACCGCATGTCACCACACGCTCATGATCGCGCATGCCAGAAGGTGGACCGCGCATCGATCCGCCGGTTTGACCTGTTCAGGGAAATGCCCGGCCCGCAGCTGGAGGAGATTGTCGGTGCGGCGCGGGTATTCCGGGTTCAGCGGGGACGGCCGGTCTTCCGGCAGGGGGATCCCGGAAGCCGGTTCTTCTTTCTTCTCGAGGGACGGCTGAAGGTCGTTCAGGTGACGCCGCACGGCCAGGAGATCGTCGTGCGCCTGGTTCATCCCGGCGAGATCTTCGGCGTGGCGAAAGCTCTGCGACGATCCAGTTATCCGGGCACTGCGACGGCTGTCGCGAACAGCGTTGTCCTGGCGTGGAGTTCGACGCTCTGGGACGACATGGTCGACCGCCATCCTTCACTGGCAACCTGTGTCCTGCATTCCCTCGGTCAGCACGTGCAGGAGGCCCACGCGAGGATCAGGGAACTTTCGACGGAAGACGTCGAACATCGCGTCGCGCATGCCGTTGTGCGCCTCGGTCAAACGGCGGGACGCCGGTCGGCGGACGGCGTTCTGATAGATTTTCCGATCACCCTCCAGGATATCGCGGGGATGGCGGGGACGACTCACTTTACGGTCAGCAGGTTGTTGGGAACTTGGGAATCGGCGGGCTTGATTTCACACGGAAGGCAGCGGCTGATCCTGCGAAATCTGCCCAGGCTCGAAGCCCTTGCGGATGGAGCCGCGCTGCGTGTGAATTGACGATGCGGCCTTACGCGTGCTGGAACGCGGCGCCATACGGACCAGCGAGAAACCCGTTGGAAAAATCGGCGTCGGGAAGGAGTGTCGCGATTTCGCGCGACACGCTGTCGTCGTCGAGCTGACCGTCGATCGCCTGGCGAAAAAGCTCGGCCACCGCGACCATGTCGCAACTGTGCGGAGACAGGCGGATCGACGTCACGCCCGCTTCAACCAGCCGGCCGAGGGAACCAAGCAGGTTGCAGTGCGTGTAGGAGAGCGTCTGCACGCCGTTGATCGCCAGGAAATCCTCGCCGTCCAGCGTCTCGACTTTCAGGCCGTCCAGGTCTTCGCCGCAGACGAATTGGCAATTGTCCTTGGACAGGTCATGGACGCGCGCGTGATAGCACCGCCCGGAGATCGCAAGCGGCACGCGGCCGAAAGCCCAGACCTCGGATTCGATTCCGGCGAGCTTTGCCGCTGACGCGAGCGTTTCGATCGAAGCCAGCGGCAGCTCCGGCGGCAGGCAGATGTGTGTGGCGCCTCGCTTGGCGAGATAGACGAGCGTCCCCTCATTGTAGGTGTTGATCAGCGGACCGACCGCAAAACCTTGACCTTCATCGAGATGGCTCAGCATCGTGAGGTCGTTGACCTCGATTTCCATACCGACCAGTGAGGCCAGGTCGGCGGACGCCTGTCGCTCGCGGGGGA
Source organism: Bauldia sp. (assembly GCA_020442095.1). The sequence goes on along the minus strand of JAGRKY010000078.1, from coordinate 16,457 downwards.
GGGTGACGAGCGCCAACGAGGACAACACCACCGTCTTGCCGGCCCGCCGCAGCCGTTCGATCGCGTCGGGTATCCGGTCGACATAGAAGGGCAGCCGCTTGGAGCAGACGACCTCGCCGAGGCAGACACGATCGACAGGTGCCTCGTCGGCGATGCGGGCGTAGAAATCGCTCCACCGGTCGGGCGTCCAGTTGAACAGCAGCGGACCGAACGTGAGTGTCGTGCGCTTCATCGCCAGGGCCTCATCTCAGCGCCAGGTCTTTCGGTAAGCGCCCGTCGTCGTCGTCTGCCCCTCGCTCAGTCGGCGGAGGTCGCCGGCCGGGATCGGGGCGCCATTCCTCTGGGCGTCAACGGCGCGGCGAAAGCGGGACACCACGTCGCGAACGTACGATCGGCTGCGCTGGCGCCCCTCGATCTTGAGTGCACTGACGCCGGCTTCGGCGAGCTGAGGGAGAAGGGTGGCGGCGTCGAGGCTCGCCGGATCTTCGAAGACATGCCCGCGGCGGTCGCCGATCGTGAAGCAACCCTTGCACAGTGTTGGATAGGGTACGGGCTCGCCTTCCGGGACCCGATCGATGGTGAACTCGCCGAGTCGGGCCACCAGTTCGCCGTGCTCTTCACGGTAGCTCACGTGGCTGGCGGGCGAACACACGCCGTCCATGTTGGGCGACTTGCCGGTTGCGTAGGAGGAGAGCGCGCAGCGCCCTTCGGCCATGACACAAAGGCCGCCAAAGACGAAGACCTCGGTCTCGCACGGCACTTCGGCGTTGATCGCCGAGATTTCGGCAACCGTCAGAACGCGTGGCAGGACGACGCGTTTGACGCCGAAGGCTTCCACGTAGAAGCGGATGGCGTCGGCGTTCGCCGCCGCTGCCTGAACCGAGAGGTGGCGCCTGAGCCGTGGCTGTTGTTCGGCAGCGTAGGCAAGTAGTCCCAGGTCGGCGAGGATGACCGCATCCGCCCCGAGCCGGGCCGCCGTATCGATCGCCCTGTGCCACGCTTCCGGCGCTCCGGCGCGCGGAAAGGTGTTGATCGCGACGAACACGCGGGCGCGCTTCTCGTGTGCGTAGTCGGTTGCCGCGGCCAGTTCCTCGGGCGAGAAGTTGAGGCCGGGAAAGTTGCGGGCGTTGGTCTCGTCGCGAAATCCGCAATAGATGCTGTCCGCGCCTGCGTCGACCGCGACGCGGAACGCGGCCGGCGTGCCGGCGGGACAGACGAGTTCGAGTTGGCCGCCCGTCAAATCAAGCCCCATTCGCGCGCGTCGGGGCCGGTCGGGTCAAGCGGGCGGCTACCGGTGAAAGACTGCGGGCAAAGCACTGCGCCATCTCGCTTGCGATTCCGAGGGCGATTGCCGTTTCGGCAATGAGATCGATCTCGGCATCGTCCAGCGCGTTGCGCAGTGCCAAGACTGCTTCGGTATCACCCTCGACGATGATCGTCCGCGAAAAGAACAGGGCATCGCCGTCGACGGCGCCCTGAATCATGGCGACTAAGGCACCGACCGGCCCTGCGATTCGTACATCCCATACTGACTCATCGTGGCGCCGCAGTGTTTCGATAGTGGGTTGGATCGCGCGCGGAAGCAGACGGAAGACGAAGGGAAGGTCGGTCGGATCGACGAGGAAGGCCTTTTCGGAATACCTGTCGAGCCGGACGAAAAGGCTGGGCTGCCGTCGAGCGACGCTTTCCACCACCTTCTGCAGGACGAACGCCAGCGGGGCGAGTGGCATGGCCGCCAGCAACAGCCGGGCCGCCAACGGGACACTCGCAATCTCAGCCGTTTCGTTCATCGGAGGAGTCTGCACCGGGAGGACGTTGCGTCCTTGCTCCAGCGCAACGAGCCGGCCGTTTCGATCGAGCATGAAGGCGCACCAGGAGAACATTGTGCCTCTTCGCGATCTCCCGCCTTTTCGAGACTTGCCGGAGTTCCTCGCCTACCTCGCGGCGAGAAGCGATCTCCGCCGCATCGACGAGCCGGTATCGCTCGTCCACGAGGTGACGGAGATCCATCGTCGCGTGCTCGCTGCGGGCGGGCCGGTGCTGCGCTTCGATCAGGCGCGCGACGCTGATGGGGTGGCGGCAGGAATGCCGGTCGTCGTCAATCTGTTCGGGACTGCGGCGCGGGTGGCCGCGGGTCTCGGCGTCCGGCGTGAGCGGCTCGCCGATCTCGGCGAGGCGCTGGCGGCGCTACGCGCGCCGCGTCCCCTGAATGGCATCAAAGATGCGTTCAAGCGATGGCCGACGTTGCGGGCGGCGCTCGGCACTCGCGCCGAATCGGTGGCGCGACCGCCGGTGCAGAGCGAGATCCGCACGGGCGACGACGCCGGCCTCTCGGCTCTGCCGATCCAGACCTGCTGGCCGGACGAGCCCGCTCCGCTTGTCACATGGCCGCTGGTCATCACGCGCGCGACTAGCGCCGAGCCCAGCGATGCGACGAGCGTCAATGTGGGCGTCTATCGCATGCAGGTGCTCTCGTCCCGGCGGCTGATCATTCGTTGGCTGGCACACCGCGGAGGTGCAGCACATCATCGTTCCTGGGCCGAGCAAGGAAAGGAGATGCCGGTCGCTGTCGCAATCGGCGCCGACCCCGCGACCATGCTCGCTGCGGTCCTGCCCCTGCCGGAAACGGTTTCGGAAATCAGCTTCGCCGGAGTTCTCCGCGGCGAACGACCTCGTGTCGCGCGGGCCGTCAGCGTCCCACTCATGGTCCCTGCCGATGCGGAAATCGTGATCGAAGGCTGGGTATCGCCGACCGAGACCGCGCCGGAAGGTCCGTTTGGCGACCACACCGGCTATTACAACGCTGTCGAACGTTTTCCGGTGATGCGCGTCACCGCGATAACGACGCGACGCGACCCGATCTACTTATCAACCTACACGGGACGTCCACCGGATGAACCGTCGGTCATCGGGGAAGTGCTGACCGAACTGGCGCTGCCGCTGATCCGTCAGCAGATGCCGGAGATCGTCGACCTTCACCTTCCCCCGGCCGCGTGTTCCTATCGCGTCGCCATCGTCTCGATCGCCAAGCGCTATCCGGGCCACGCCCGGCGGGTGATGATGGGTTTGTGGGGGCTGCTGCCCCAGTTCAGCTACACCAAATGCATCGTCGTGGTGGACGATGACATCGACATCCGCAACGGGCCGGACGTGCTATGGGCCATGTCGACACGGATGGACCCGGCACGCGATCTCGTGGTGCACGACCGGACGCCGATCGATTATCTTGACTTCGCTTCGCCGGAACAGGGGCTCGGTGGCAAGGTCGGCATGGATGCCACCGCCAAGATCGGCGCCGAGACGGGCCGTGAGTGGGGACGTCCGCTCGCAATGTCCGACGATGTGCAAGCGCGGATCGACGCGATCTGGCCTCGGCTCGGGTTGTCGGCGGGCGTCTCACAATGACTCCGAGGGTGGTGTTGGGAATCAGCGGTGCGTCCGGTGCCGCCATCGGACTGCGGATCATCGCAATCCTGACGGAAATGCACGCCGAGACCGATCTCGTGGTGACGGCCGCGGCCATGCGGACGCTCGCCGCGGAGGTCGGGCTGGATGCCCTGGACGCAGTGGATAGTGGTTCGGTACGCCGGCATGCCGTCGACAGCATTGGCGCGACGATCGCCTCGGGATCGACGCCGACATCCGGGATGATCGTCGCGCCGTGTTCGATGCGCACGATGTCGGCCATCGCCAACTCGCTGTCCGACAATCTGCTGGTGCGCGCCGCCGACGTTCACTTAAAGGAACGTCGGCCTTTGGTGCTGGTCGCGCGCGAGACGCCGCTCCATCTGGGCCATCTCAGGGCCATGACGACAGTCACCGAGATGGGAGCGATCGTCATGCCCCCGGTTCCCGCCTTCTATCTCAAGCCGCAGAAGATCGACGACATCATCGACCAGATCGGGCGCCGGGCAGTCGATTTGCTGCGGATAGCGCGTCCGATCTCAACCGCCTGGCAGGGCCTGTGAAATCCGCTTTCCTGTGGTCTCCTGCCGCAATTTGTCGCGCGCACCAGGTCGATGCGCCGATGCAAACTTGCCGACCTCGCCGAATGCCTGTGCGGTCTTGGCGGCCTCGGCCGCGATGCCCTCGAACAGGAGCGCCATTTCGGCAAACACTGTCTTGTCGACCTCCCGCTCGTCGAGGTCGTCGAGGTCGGCGAGAAACGTGAGCTGCGTGGCGATCCAGTCGCGTCGCCGTCGTGCATCGAGCAGGTCCCCGCGAAGACGCCGCCGGTGCTCGAGGACAAGAAATCGATCGAGGGCATCGTCCAGCGTGGCCCGGCAAAGACAGTCAAGCCTCACTGAAGACAGGACCCGACGCAGCCGTGAGACAGTATCGCTCACCGCGAGATCCGATGACCGCATGCCGCGGTTCCTCCTTGGTTGATGCAAACTCTTGGGTCGCGTATGAAGCGACCCGTCGGATTCCGACCTTGAAAATACTGGCTGACAGGCGTGCAACGTTGCGCGGGAGCAATGTCGCTTCGGATCGGACGGGAGACGCATGGCGAGGGGTTGGAGAAAGAACTGACCTTGCATGCTGGAGTTCCGCGATGAGTGTCTGCTGCAATCAGCACGAGACCTGCCAGGGAGAAGCACCGGGTCAATCGGGACGGCTGACATCCGTCGAGGATGCGCTGTCCATTGCCGAGGCGATCGTCGCGCCTCCGCTTGAAGTGGAACAGCTCGATCTTCAGGAAGCGGTGGGGGGCGTTGCAGCCGGAACGGTCAGAGCGCCGAGACCGATGCCTTTGTTCAATCAGTCGGCGATGGACGGGTTTGCCGTTCGTAGCGCCGACCTCGTTGGAATGGGGCCCTGGCGTCTACCAGTCGTAGGCACGATCGCGGCTGGTGATAGTCCGAATCCAGGGTTTTCAACAGAAGCCGCGGCAACGCGCATCTACACTGGTGCTGCGGTGCCGACTGACTGCGATGCAGTGGTGATGCTGGAGCATTGCCGGGATAAGGGAAACACAGTGGTTGTCGAGGTTCGGCCGGATGCGGGACAGAACGTTCGTGTCAGGGGCTCCGATATCGCATGTAATGAACCGCTGATCGCCGCGGGAACCCGGATCGAACCTCGCCACGTCGGTCTCCTCGCGGCGAATGGTTGCACGAGCATAGCTGTGTTCAAACGTCCGCGCGTCGGCGTATTTTCGACTGGACGCGAGTTGCTGCCGACCGGCACGCCCGGAGACCGTCGGATTCATGATTCCAACCGGCCAATGCTGATCGCATTGGCGCAATGCGGTGGGGCGGAAGTCGTCGACCTTGGGATCGTCGATGACGACTTCGACCAAACGGTGCGGTTCTTCCGAGAGGTCGCAGGCACGTTCGACCTGCTTGTCTCCTCCGGTGCGGTGTCGATGGGTGCACGCGATTTCGTCAGGCCCGCCTTTGTCGAGGCGGGTGGAACTGTGCACGCCTGGAGGGTGGCGCTCAAGCCGGGCAAGCCGATTCTATTCGGGACACTCGAGAACAAGGCTTACCTCGGACTACCCGGCAATCCTCTCTCCGCGTTTGTCGGGTTCCACCTCTTCGGACAAAGGCAGGTCTCGCGGCTTTGCGGTGAGGACAAGCCGCCGGGCGAGTTGGGGCGTGCGATCGCAGGCTTTTCACTCGCCCGGCAGGCGGGTCGTTTAGAAATCGTGCCGGCGCGGATCGTGACGCAGTCGAAGGAAGGTGTGCCGACGGTCGAACCGATCGGAAACGGAAGCTCCGGAACTCTACATGCGTTGTGCCAGGCTGATGGCCTCGCCGTTGTCCCGGCAGAACGCGACTCCGTCGCGCCAGGTGACGTGATCGCGTTCTGCCGCTTTTCCTCCCACGCTGACTTTCTTGGGCTTGAGCTCAGATGACTTCCGAGGTGCGCACGGGCACACTTGCGTTTGCCATGTCGATCAGGGCGGTAGGCAGTGCGTCGATCGGTCTAGTGCTCGACCCTCGCGTTCTCGGCGGTGATAGGTGCAGGGCCTGTGGTTTGACTTGATACGTCGCCCTGACGCCGGCCTGTCCGGGGCGTTCGGGTCCCTCGCCCGGTCCGTATCAGGAACGATCCATAGGCCGCGAGCCACATCAGGAAAGCCGCTGCCCATGCAAGGGCCGCCAGGCCATGATCGGCCCGGGCAGCGCGATGCCGAGATTGGGTGCAAGCCGCAGTGCGATTGCAAGGACGAGGCAGAGCGCGCCGAGCTTCGCCAAGCGCGGGACGCCGAGGGGCCGTTCGGTGTGCAGCAGCCCTGCGATACAGAACACGGCGTAGACGCCAAGCCCGAGCCGGCCGACACGAAACCCGCCAGAGGACATTGGATACGACCAACGGTCGAGACTCCTCCCAGAACCAATACTCGCTGGAAAGTCTTGTGATGAGGCTCCCATCCTAGCGCACCGGCAATTGGCCGCTGCGCACGAAAAGGTCGAATACGTCTGTCTCTTTCTCTTCGGCCTGGAAGCACGGCCCCCCCGTCGAACTGGAGCACCGTGATTTCCTGATCATATCTATCGGAACGAAAACACATCTCGTGAACCGGCTCGGGGAACCACACGCCACCTTGTTGTGTCGTCCCGGTCAGCGCGACATCGGAATGGTCCCGCCTCGCTGCGAAAGCCTGCGCAGGCAACTCGAATACTGTGGCCCTCGGTCTGATGTGGCGTCCCGATTTCAACGCTGCAGTGCTCGTCTTTGCCCAGTGAGCGAAACCCTCATTCGAAACCACCACAATTGCCCGGGTCTCGGTGTACTCAAGCCAGCGAAGGATTGCCGCTGTTAGCGAAACTCCGTAGCGCCTTGCCAGTCGACCGAGCACTTCGAAATCAACGCGAGCCTTGGCCAACAGTTGGCGACGGAACTCATGAAGCGGCATCAGTAGCGCGGCGGCAAACTCGTCGGCTTCCTGCTCGATGCCGGATCCGCCGCGACGAACCACCGCGTTCTCGTCGCAATAGATCCCACCGTCGAATCGCCCATCCGCCTCAACCAGCTGGCGGTGCAGGATGTAGTTAGCAAACTCGTGCCCCACAGTGAACGAGCGACGTCCTTCAGACTGACCGACGCGGTACATGGATCGCCCATTGGCGCGGTCGCGCCTCCCGGATGACCGGCAGCGGTTCGAGGCGCCGCGTAGCTTCCATCACAATTATCCGCGATTATCCGCGATCCGCGTTAGCCATGCCGCCACAGCGGCCGAGTATTCGCGCTAGGTCTTCGTCAATTTCTCGCATCCGTCTTCGGTAACGAGGAGCATATCTTCGATGCAGGCACAGCCGAAGCTTTCGTCAGCGATGATCGGCTCCACGTAGAAACACATGCCGGCTTCGAGAACCAGGGCAGGCGCACGCAGGAACATCGGCGTCTCGGTGAGATCCATCCCGAACCCGTGACACAAGGAGAAGTCCCAGGCAGCGAAGCCATGTTCGGCTATCGCGCCACGCATCACGTCGAGCACGTGGTGGGTGGTAACGCCGGGACGGGCGAAGGCAAAAGCAGCATCGTTGGCCGCCTGGGTCGCCTCCAGTATCGTGCTGATTCGGTCATCGGGTTCGGCGACTGCATTACGCGACATGTCGGATTGGTAACCGCGGTACTTGCAGCCGAGGTCGACGACGACGAGGTCGGCGGGGCCGATCTTTCTCTCCGGGCGCGGAAAGACATTCTTCAACGCCCCGCGCGGGCCGGCCATGGCAAAACACCCGAAGGACATGCGTTCGGCGCCATTCGCGATGCACACGTGATGCGCGGCCGCCGCCACGTCGCTCTCGCTCGCGCCGACCCTCGCGGCATCGATCGCCGCGGCCATGGCATCGGAGGTAAGGTCCGCCACATGCCGGATAACCGCGATCTCGGCCGGACTCTTGATCGCGCGGAGGCGCTGCATGAGCGGGTCGCCGGCATCCAGTACCGCCTCGCCGAATTCCTCCGTCAGCATTTTCGCCGTGCGGTACGGAATGTCCTGGCTTCCCGCGACCGCAAGAGCCCGCCCCCTGACTCCCCAGTCACGCAGGACCGCGAGCGTCATCTTCATGAGAGCGTCGGGCGTCCCCTCGAACGAGGCGCGAAGGTCTGGGAGCCACGCCGTCTGGACGTTGGAATGCATCGGTTCGCCGTGCGCGATCGCGTTGGTCAGCAGGACCGACGGCTTCTCGGCGTGGACAAGCGCTATGGATGTTCCCCAGACCATGTTGAAGCCGGTCAGGTAGCGGATGTTGCTCCCGCGATCGGCATGTTCCCACACGAGAAGGGCTTCGAATCCTGCCGCCCGCATCCGCTCCTGCAGACGCGCGATCCGCGTCTCGAATTCTGCGACCGGAAAGTCGAGCTCCAGCCACGGCTGTCGATCACTCCACGCATAGGGAACTTTGGCAGTCATAAGGATTCCTTGTGGTTCTACGCGACGGCCTGCGCGAGCGCAGCGAGGAGGGCCTCGACGTTGTCTTTGGTGTTGAAGGCGTGGATGCTCAGGCGGATACGTCCCTCGCCCGAGGCGACAACCACGCCGAGCTCTGCAAGCTTCCGCGCGAGGGCCTCGGAATCCGGCACAGGGACCGCGATGCTGGTGCCGCGCCGTCCTCTATCCTCGGGCGTCATGACCGGCCAACCGGCCCGCACCAATTCCCGCCGCAGCGTGGCCGAGAGATCGAGTGCATAGGTCTCGATGTCCGCCGCCCCCGCCTTCTCGAGGAGGTCGAGGCCCGCCGAAAGGGCATAGAGGCTCCCGAAATTCGGGTTTCCGAGTTCGAACACCCCGGCGCCGGGCCTCGCCGCGAAACGAGCCTGTCCGCTCTCGACCTTGAACCCGTCGACGCTGAACCAGCCGAACGCGGGCGACCTCGGCGGGCCGAGACGCCTCGGATTCCAGATCAAAATGCCCGTGCCGTGGGCACCAAGAAGGAACTTGTGTGCGCAGGACGTGATCACGTCGCAGACATCGACCGGCAGACCGAGCACGCCCAGCGAGTGGGACGCATCCACCAGGAGCGACGTACCATTCGGCGCGACCAGGGAAGAGAGCCGCTCGAGATCGAGGCGCCGGCCGTGGCGGAAGCTCACGTGACTGACGCAGGCGAGCCGGGTGCGCCGGTCGCTTGCCTCCGCAAGGGCTCTTTCGGGATCGTCGCCGGGATCGACGACGCGGAGCGACACGCCCAGCCGGTCGAGAGCGAGCGGTGCCAGCACGACCGACGGGAATTCGTCCGCGAGCGTGACGATGTTCTCGCCTTCACTCCATTCCATGCCCGCTATAGCGGCGGATATCGCGACGCTGGCCGAGCCGACGAAGGCGAGCGAGCTGTCGTCGGCGATGCCGGCGAGGGAGGCGACGCGCTTGCGGACGTCGGCATTGACGCTCTCCATCCGGGATCGCCCCAGGATGCCGCCGGCCTTGTCCCGGGCGTAGCGATCGAAGGCAGAAAGCGCTGCCCGCGGGAGCGGCGCCTCGCCGCCCGCCTGAAGGTGGACGACGCCCTCCGGGATCAGAAGATCCCTGGCGTCGATCGGAGGTCCGGAGGTGCGCGCCATGCTACAACCGCTGCTCGAGGATCGTCTGCAGGAAGGCCTGCGTCCGGGCCATGCTCGGCGCGCCGAAGATGCGTGCAGGGACGTCATCTTCGACGATGACGCCGTCCTCCATGAAGATCGTGCGCGTCGCGACGTCCCGGGCGAAGCGCATCTCGTGGGTGACGATGAGCATCGTGATGGTGCTCTCCTCGGCGAGCGTCCGGATGACCTGAAGCACTTCGCCGACACGCTCCGGGTCGAGGGCCGAGGTGACCTCGTCGAAGAGCAGGATTCGCGGCTGCATCGCCAGGGCGCGGGCGATGGCGACACGCTGCTGCTGGCCGCCCGAGAGCTGGTGCGGATACTGGTCGGCCTTGTCGGCGAGCCCGACCTTCTCGAGCAGGGCCATGCCCTGGGCCACCGCGTCCTCGCGTTTGATGCCCTTCACGTGGACCGGCGCTTCGATGACATTCTCGATGGCCGTGCGATGAGGGAACAGATTGAACTGCTGGAAGACCATGCCGATCTCGGCGCGCAGCTGGCGCGTCGACCGCGGCGAATCGGGCACGAGCCGCGTGCCCTCGCGCCGAAGCCCGAGAAGCCGGCCGAAGACCTCGATCGTGCCGCTGTCCGGCTGTTCGAGCGTCATCACCGTTCGCAGCAGAGTGGTCTTGCCGGAGCCGCTGCGGCCTATGATCGAGATTCGCTCGCCGGGCTTCACGTCGAGGTCGAGGTTGTCGAGCACGACCACAGGCCCATAGCGCTTGCTGATGCCGCGAAGGCGGAGGGCAGGCACCGTCTGTTCGGGACCTTCGGGACTAGCGGACGGCAAAGCGCTTCTCCAGATATCGGACGCCGATCGAGGACAGGAGGCTGAAGATCAGGAACACGATGCCGACCAACGTGAGGGGTTCGTAATAGCGGTAGGTCTTGGCCGCCTCGGCCAGCGCCATGCCGAGCATCTCGAGAATGCCGATGGTTGCGAGCAACGGCGTCTCCTTGAACATGGCGATGGCATAGTTGCCGAGCGCCGGGATCACCGGCGGGATGGCTTGCGGCAGGATCACCCGACGCCAGATCTGGGGCTGGCTCATGTTAAGCGCGAAGGCGGCTTCCCACTGACCGCGCGGCACCGCGGCGATGCCGGCGCGATAGACCTCGGACATGTAGGTCGCGTAATGCAGCCCGATCGCCACCGTGCCCGTGAGGAAGGCGGGCATGGCGATGCCGTATTGCGGGAGGATGTAGAAGAGAAAGAAGATCTGGATGAGGAGCGGCGTGTTGCGGATGAAAAGGATCACCCCGGTCGTCACATAACGGAGCGCAGCGAAACGCGACCGGACGAGCAGCGCGAACAGCAGGCCGAGGACCGCCGCGAGGATCGTGCCGAGGACGGTCGCCTCCAACGTCACGATCGCGCCCTTGAGGATGAGCGGCACGATCTGGAAGAGGTAGGAGAGATCGAAGATCATGGGCGGAAATCCGCGCCGCGCGACGCGCCAAGCCACGCCTCGAGCCAACGCATCGCCCCGGTGAAGACCATCGCCATGCAGAAGTATATGAGCAGCACGAGCCCATAGACCTCGACCGTCCGGCCGGTGGTCTGGAAGAGGGAATTGCCGGCGAAAGCGAGATCGAAGATCGTGATCAGCGACAGCAGGGACGTGGACTTCAGCAATTCGATCAGCAGGTTGCCGAAGGGCGGCAGCATCACCAGGAAAGCCTGCGGGAAGATGATCCGCCGCAGCGCCAGGAGCGGCGACATGCCAAGGGCGACGCAGGCTTCGTGCTGGCTGCGCGGGACAGCGCCCAGGCCGGCGCGCACGACCTCCGCGCCATATGCGCCGTGGTTGAGGGCGAGCACTACGATTCCGGTGGTGATCGGGTCGATGTAGATGCCGATCAGGGGAAGCACGTAATAGAAATAGAAGAGCTGGACGAGGAGCGAGGTCCCGCGGAAGAGCTCCACGTAGACGGTCGCGACGGCGCGGATGGGCCACCGGGTGGCCGTGCGGCCGAGACCTGCGACGATCGCCACGACAAGCGCCAGCGGCGCCGCGACGACCGTGATCAGCAGGGTCATCTCGGCGCCCTTGATGAGCGTCGGCAGAAGAGACGTCAACTCGCCCTCAACCCGTCCAAAGTGTGTGTCGGCCGGTCGAACAGCGTGGTTCGACCGGCCCTGACATCATGCCTTGCAGAGGACGTCCGATGTAGGGGTATCGGCGGTCGGGCTGAGCGCCGCGGGGAGACCCCACTTCTTGTTGATCTCGACGATCTCGCCACTGGCGACGAGCTTGGCAAGACCCTTGTTGTAGGCGTCGACAAGCGCCGTGTCCTCCTTGCGGAAGCCCATTGCGGCGTAGTCGACGGCCGGCTTGCCGTCCTGTGTCGGATCGACGAAGCCTTCGACCAGCTCGACGGCATCGTCCTTCATCGTGTCGAGCGTCGCGGCAAGAATGACCAGCGAACTGATCACGGCGTCGGCGCGGCCGCCCTTGAGCGCGGCGATAAGCGTGGGGACATCCGGAAGAACCACCCAGCGCGAATCCGGGATACCGGCTTCCGTGACGTAGGCCTCGTCCACCGAACCGCGGACGAAGCCGATCGTCAGCGAGTCGGACTTGGCGATGTCAGCGAGCGACTTCAAACCGTTGGGATTGCCGGCCGGAACGACCAGACCCTCGCGGCTGATAGAATCCGGGTTGCCATAGGCGATCAGCTCGCAACGCTGCGGCCGAATGAAAAGGCCGGTGCAGATGATGTCGAAGCGCTTGGCGATGAGACCGGGGATAAGGGCGCCGAACTCGGTCAGAGTACCCTCGACCTTCTCGACGCCGGCATCCTTGAGCGCCGCGCGAAGGACGTCCGGCGACTGGCCGGTGAGAACACCTGCCTCGTCGAGGAAGGCATAGGGGAGCTGATTGGACATGCCGACGTTCAACGTCGAGGGGATCCCATCCTCGGCGAAGCTGACGCGGCCCATCGCAGCGAAGGCAATGCCACCGAGGCCGGTGACCCGAAGGAAGTTCCTGCGATCTATCTTCACTCGTTTTTCTCCTTTGGAAACGATACCCGCGGCCGGGAGCCCCAGGGCCTGACGGGGCCATTATCGCAATAAATAGATTTTATACAATCTACATGAATGCGGAAAAACGTTGCATTTTTAATGGTGCTTGCCTATTCACGAAGCTCGGGAAGCGGGCAGAATGTCGTCAATCGCCAGAGCGCCAGTACGCAAGGGGCTGGTTCACAAGACTATTGCCTCCGCCGTGGCAAGTGAGCTGCGGAAGCGGATCCTGGCGGGCGAACTGCCGGCCAAGACCCAATTGCGTCAGGACATGCTCGCGGAGGAATTCGATGTAAGTCGCATTCCTGTGCGCGAGGCCCTGATGCAGCTGGAGGCGGAGGGGCTGGTCCGCATCCATGCCCATCGCGGCGCCGTGGTTGCGCCCCTCTCGCTGGAGGAAGTCGCCGAGATATTCGAGCTACGGGCGCTGCTCGAACCGAGACTGCTATGCGACAGCGCACCGAGATTGACCGCCGAGGACTATGCGGAGCTGCACGACCTCGGCCCCGAATACGAAGAACTCAGAGGCTCGGGAGACGTTGCTGGCTGTGCGGAGCTCAACAAAGCCTTCCACCTCGGGCTCTACCGCCACACGGACATGCAGCGCACCTTCGCGTTCGTTGCGAAACTGCTCCAGGACAGCGACCGGCACACCCGCCTCCAGCTCTCCTATGACTTCAACCTGGATCACTCGGTCGCCCACCACGCCCAAATCCTCGACCTTTGTGAAGCATCGCGCTTCGACGAGGCGAGCAAGGTTATGCGCGTGCATATCGAGACCGCTGCCGATGCCCTGCGGCGCTCGATCGCTAATATGGCAAAATAGGGGAGCCAGCCCGTCGGTCTCCACATAGAGGGCGATTGCCCAATTTGGGGCGACAACATCAGCCGCAACTACGTCCTGCCGGCCACGGCCGCTAGGGGTCATCAGCGGATGGCCGAAGCCCGGAAAATGACATGTACATCGCGATGAATAGCAGACATGGAGCGCTTGTGCCGGGGCACCCTTTGAGACGGACCGAAGCACAATCGTCGAGCACACCGAGTCCGAAGCCCAAAGGCTACAGAACGTCGACTGACCAAACTTGGATGCCCTGATTCTCCAACTCCAGCCGACGCAGCAGTCCCGGAAACCTCGGCGAACTGAAGAACACCTAGCGGTGAACAACCTCCGCATGGTTCGCGAGCATCCGAAGGTCGCGCGCTAGCTTTCGATTGTTGCGGGGATCGACAGCCGCGAAAGTCTCCGCCCCGACGAGCCCATCTTGTACACTCATGATATCGAGCGGAAGCGCCACATGAGCACCGGGTGCCAGCTTCAGTCCTCCAGCTTCCGGATGCAGTTGGAGCAAGACGCGTGAAGCCGCTAGAGTGACTGCATAGGTCCACGTCTGGTTCAACTGCTAGACAAAGTTCAGTGCGCGATCTTCGACGGGGTGGCGTCCTACGGGCTCAAACTTCATCTGCCATAGGAGTTCCAAGGGATCTCCACGCTGGGACCGTATCCAAGCCCTGATCGAAGCCGCCGAAGCCCGCAAAGACTCCATAAGTCGATCGATGTCTGCAGCGGCCCGAACGACAAGAACCGACGCTTGCGCGTCTTCACAGCCTGAATCTTTCATCGGCACTATAGTGCTGATCAGCAGTTAAGAAACAGACAGGAACTATAGTTTCTCGACCGCGCATGTGTCCTCCGTTCATGGGTTCATGCGTCTGGAGGAACTTATTGGGCTGAACGTTCGGCGCCTGCGGCAGGCCAAAGGCCTTACGCAGGAGGCCTTGGCGCATGGGGCCGAGATCGACACGCGATATGTCGGCGGAATCGAGAGGGGCGAGGAGAACCCCTCGGTCGCAGTGATTGGCCGCCTCGCGAAGATCCTCGACGCATGCCCCGCTGACCTCTTGATGGAGCAGAAGTTGGACGGGTCTCAGAATGCCAATGAGCAATCAGAATTGTGAGATGATGGCGTTGTCTGGGTGAGCATTTCATCGACGACGCCACTGGCAAGAGCTTGGTCAAATACTGACGCGAATGCCACGGTTGTACGCTCGCTCACCGAACCTCTTCCAAAGCCCCGCGAACGCATTTCGAACACCATCAGGATCATGGTGGCTGCTCCCACGCGGGCAGACTTTGCGGTTTGCGGAAACCACACCCGCATTCGCTATTATTATGATGCGGCGTACGCCGATTCCAGCGCGGCCACGGCTTGTTCACCCCCTCGCACGGCTTGAGTGTACTGACCGCGCGTCACGGTGGCGTTGGCGTGACCGCGAGCTTGGTGACGAGGCCAACCTCGATACCTTGGGCCTGCATGGTCGAGATATAGGAGTGCCGGGCAGAGTGCGGTGTAACGTAAGGGAGCTCGAGCCGCTTGAAGACAGGCGCCCAGAAGCGCTTGCGCCAATTCTGATCGAGTAGAGGCCCACTCCCGCCCACACGCCATTGCCGTGGCCAAGGTTCGATCCGACCTGGGCCAGCGAATACGCGATGAAGTTCGCCCTGGAGCCTTGGGCAGCGAACGCGCCAGGCGAGAAGCATCGCGCGCAACGTCGGTCCGATCGGAAGTTCTCGGGTGCCGGCCTCCGTCTTCGTCATGTCGGTGAGCAATCCGTCGCGCTCCTGAATGCGGCGGATGCGGATCACGTTGACATCGAAGTCGACGTCCTCCCATAGCAGCCCGGGCTGTTCGCTGGGGTGCGTGCCCGCGAGAAACGGGAAGGCATAGTAGATCCCGCGCTGAAGGTCGGACTGCGCGGCACTGATAATGCGGGCTATATCGGCGGGCGACAGGATCGTCTTCCTGATCTTCTGTCGGCCCCGGCCGATGCCGACCGGCATCCACGGCGCTCTGACCGCGAAATCCTCCTCAGCCAGCCCCAAGATCGACTTGAGATGCGACTTCGCCCGGTTAGCCGTGTAGAAGCCAGAATGCTCGGAGACCTGCCGATGCCAAGATCGAATGTCAGCCGCTGTCAGATCGGACAGCTTTGGCAAGACGGGTCGACAGGCGCTGACCGACACTGTCGTGTCACGACCGCGCGGGTTATCGACGGACGCCGGCTTCAAGATCGGGACCGTGCGTCCGCCCCGTCGCGGGAGGCCAGTCTGAAATCGGACTCAGCCAGCATGATATCGGCGAGCGTGTAGCGATCCAGAGTCGTGACGAACGAGGACAAGGCCTCATTGAGGACGCGGGGAAGCCGGCAGCACTCGGTGATGACGCATTGGTTTCCTGTTGCGAAACACTCGACCAGAGCGAAATCCGGTTCGGTCGCCCTCAGGACTGCTCCGAGAATGATCTCTTCCGGCCGTCTGGCGAGTGTGAATCCGCCTGAACGCCCGCGCACACCTCTCAGATATCCCGTCTTCGTGAGGATGTTGACGACCTTCATCAAGTGCGCGCGAGAGATCCCGTAGACCCTCGACGTCTCCTCGATGGTGATCAGCCGATCGCTGGTGGAGCAGGCATACATCAGCACGCGCAGCGCATAGTCGGAGAATGTCGTGAGCCGCATCTGCTTCTACCCGGCCCGTAGCGCGACACCGTTGCGAACGGCGCGCGTGGATCGGCGAGGGGAGCCGACAAGGCGCCACGCGCTCGGCGCCTCTTCAGAACCGGTCCCGGCTCGGCTGTTCATGAATACACACAGTACCTTTGCATCGGAAATATGATGGATAGTAAATGAATCTTATCCTAGGGTCCACTCATCGCTGACGTGTCCCGGACCATGGCCGAATTCCTCCTCGCAATCCTCCTCTTCCTCGTTGCGCACGTCGTACCGCCGGCACCTCCGGTCCGCCGGCGACTGGTCGCGCTCCTCGGCCGCCGCGGATACCTTCTGGCTTTCTCGGTTCTCTCGCTCGCGCTGCTCGTCTGGATCGTCGTCG
>JAGRKY010000775.1 GCA_020442095.1 Bauldia sp. | reverse complement strand
CCCCATGCTCTGCATGCGAGCATAGCCGGCAAAGGTTTCCGCCGAATTGCATCGGTGCTATCGTAGTCCCGGGCTGAGGACTGGATAGTGCATCTTCGCGAGAGCGAATTCGAGCACACGACCGATTTGTTCTACGAGGCCGCCGCGGCGCCGGAGCTCTGGCCGAGGGCGCTGCAGGCCCTGGCCGATTCGACCCGGTCGATCAGCGCCAATCTCATGCCGATCCGTCCCGGCCCCGATTGGGTCGTAACGTCTCCCGCCGCCCGTGGCGTCATGGAGGAATTCGTCGCCCAGGGCTGGCTCCAGATCAATCCATACATGCGTCGTGGACTGGAGCTCACACGTGCCGGCTGGAAGGGCCTCATCACCGAACGGGACATGCTGACGCCGGACGAGATCGCAGCCGACCCCTACGTCAATGACGTTGAGCGACCTTGGGGTTTCGGCCCGAAGGCCGGAATGGTCATCGCCTCGGCGGCGGGCGGGTTCCTGCTCCCGATGACCATCGAGCGCGGGATCAGCGGGGGACCGTTCTCCCCGTCGGAAATCCGTGTGGTGAATCGGCTGATGGCGATCCTGCAGCCCGCCGCGCGCCTCGCGCTGAGTGTCGCTTCGAGGCGTCGAAGAAGATCGCCGACAGCCTTGCGACGGGCGGGCTGGACGTCGCCTTGATCGGAGCGTCGGGTCGGGCGTTGCATGTGGCGCCGGGGCTGGAGCGCTATATCGGAGATGCCTTCGATCTTCGCGGCGGTGTCCTCCGCTCGTGGGATCATGGTGCGGACACGCTGCTTGCGGCTGCCGTCCAGAGAGTGGTTTCCTACGCCCCGACCAGCAATCGCCAGGTCGGACCGCTGAGGCTTCCAAGGCGCGGCGGCCGGTATCCGCTCACCGTCCAGTTGGTACCGATCATGGGCGCGGCGCACGACATCTTCATGCTGGCAAGGGCAGTGATGATCGTCACGGACCCGGACGCCACAGCACCGGACGACGCGGCGGCGGTCGCGGCCGCGTTTCGCCTCTCGCCTTCCGAGGCGCGGCTCGCCTGCCGCCTCGCTCGCGGCGAGACCCTGAAGCACATCGCCGAAGTGGAGCGGATCACCGTCGAAACCGCCCGCGCCCGTCTCAAGGCGGTGTTCGCCAAGACCGGCACGCACCGCCAGGCCGAGCTCGCCATCCTCGTGGCGCGCCTCTTCCACTGACGCCGCGGCGCACCCATCCGGAAGGGCGCTATCCCTTCAGCTCCCGCTTCTCGGCGACCGTGGTGTCGGCGTTGAGGCGGTAGAGCACCGGCAGGCCGGTGGGGAGTTCCAGCTTCACCACCTCGTCCGGGGTCAGCCCGTCGAGCGCCATGATCAGCGCCCTGAGCGAATTGCCATGGGCGGCGATCAGCACGCCCTCGCCGCGCATCACATGCGGCTGAATCAGGTGCATGTAATAGGGCCAGACCCGCGCGCCGGTATCGCGGAGCGACTCGCCGCCGGGCGGCTGGGTGGCATAGGAACGCCGCCAGACATGGACCTGGTCCTCGCCCCATTTCTCGCGGGCGTCGTCCTTGTTGAGCCCGGACAGATCGCCATAGTCACGCTCGTTCAGCGCCTGGTCGCGGGTGATCGGTAACCCGGTCTGGCCGAGTTCGTCGAGCATCAGGTCGAGCGTCCGCTGCGCCCGCTTCAGCGCCGAGGTGTAGCAGGTGCCGAAGCTCAGCCCCTCCGCCTTCAGCCGCTGGCCGGCCGCCTTCGCCTCGGCGATGCCCTGTTCGCTGAGATCGACGTCGCGCCACCCGGTAAACAGGTTCTTGAGGTTCCATTCGCTCTGTCCGTGGCGGACGAGGACTAGCAGTCGATCCATCATTTCATCTCGTTTCGGCTAGGGGTTGGGCACCAGCTGGTCGAGGATGCCCTTCATCCGGGCCCGTGAGGTTTCGTTGAATTCGGGCGACATCACCGCGTCGCGATCGTCGATGCTGAGCCCGCTCACCTCCTCGGTCAGGTGGCCGCTCATCGCCGCGTCGGTGAAGCCGGTGCAGCGGACGAAGGTCGTCAGATCGGGGCGCGCGGTCTTGCCGGCGATGTAGGCCCAGGCCTCGGGGATGGTATCGAAATAGGCCAGCAGGATCCGGTCGGGATCGACCGACTCGATGACGTCGACATAGATCTCGCCGATCTCCTGCGGCTCGGTGCTGAATTCCATCTTGCAGGCCTCGGTCCGCTTGTCGTCGAGCAGCGTGCAGAGGCCGGCGCCGTAGCGGACGTAGCGGATCGTGCCGTCGCTGTCATAGCGGGCGGCGTCGAGGTGGTAGTTGACGAAGGAGCCGTCGGTTCCCTGGCGGAAGAAGCCGTTGGCGCAGGAAAGCCGCGTGTCGTCGAGGCTTTCGTCCGGCAGCCCGGTGGCGAAGTAGCCGCTGTAGGGATAGTCCTCCGCGCCGGCCGCCGCCGACAGCAGCATGCCGGAGAAAAGCGCCGCAATCCCCGCGGCCGGCCTCATGGGTTTCCTCCCAGCCCCAGCACGTCGGCCATCGAATAGAGGCCCGGCTTCTTCTCGCGGCCCCAGAGTGCGGCCTTGACCGCGCCGCGGGCGAAGATCGAGCGGTCGCCGGCCCTGTGGGTCAGCTCGATCACCTCGCCCTCGCCGGCGAAGAGCACGCTGTGCTCGCCGACCACCGAGCCGCCGCGCAAGGTCGCGAAACCGATGTCGCCGGGCTCGCGGGCGCCGGTATGGCCGTCGCGGGTCCGCACCGAATGCTGGGCGAGATCGATGCCCCGGCCCTCCGCCGCCGCCTTGCCGAGGAGCAGGGCGGTGCCGGATGGCGCGTCGACCTTGTGGCGATGGTGCATCTCCAGCACCTCGATGTCGAAATCGTCGTCGAGGGCCCTGGCCGCCTCGCGGACGAGCACCGC
>JAGRKY010000774.1 GCA_020442095.1 Bauldia sp. | reverse complement strand
TCGGCCTTGATTTCAGGGGCCAGTCGCCTGGCCCGTCTTCATCCCAAATCCCATGACGCAACGGGCGCCATCCCCGCCTCGGCGGGTGGCGCCAAAGAAAAACAGAGGATCACGGCCAAAGCCGCGATCATGTTATCCCGTACGAGCGTCGTTCTTCCGTTTCGCGCAGCGTTTAGCGCTTCTTCATCCACGACTGGGCGTCGCCGGAACAAAAGCGCTACTGCCTGCCCGAAAGCGCGCGGAACCTATGCTTTCCGCCCATCGTCGTCAACCCTGACCGGCAAAAAATATTTCGCGGCGCGGCGGGCGAAAGATTCGCAAAGAAATCCCGCCCGGGAGGATGCAATCCCATACGCCGGACGGTATGTAGCGCAACGGAACCATCCGGAGCGCCGATACTGCACGCGTTCCGCCATCTTCAAGCAGTTACAGGCTGTCGAAGCAACCCGCCCATGGACACGATACAGGAGCGGCCCCCCGCCATTTCCGAGGTAACCAGGGCACGAATCGCTGTCTCGGTCGTCTTCCTCCTGGTCGGCATCGGCCCCGGCGTCTGGGCGGTCCATATCCCCCTGATCAAGGAGCGGCTGGCGATCGATCCCGCGATCCTCGGCCTCGCGCTGCTGACGATGGCGATGGGCGCCGTGGTCTCCATGCCGCTTTCCGGCTGGATCGTCGGGCGGACAGGCTCGCGAAAGCCGACCGCGATCGCCCTCCTCGTCTACCTGGCGATTCTCCCCCTCCCCATCCTCGCCCCGAACGTCCCCGTCTTCTTCGGGACGCTCTTCGTCTTCGGGCTGCTCATCGGCGGAATCGACGTTCTGGCCAACGTCCAGGCCTCCGAGGTCGAGATCGCGCGGAAGCGTCCGACCATGTCCTCCTTCCACGCCTTCTATTCGATCGGCGCGCTGTCCGGCGCCTTGATCGGCGCCTTCGTGATCTCGCAGGGCTGGGGCGACGGCAGCGGCGCGATCGGCACGGCGATCGTCTGCTTCTGCCTGGGCCTGTTGGCGGTGCGACACCTCTATCCGGGAAAATCGCACGGCAACGAAGGCCCGCGATTCGCCCTTCCCAGCAAGGCGGTCCTCGGTCTCGGCCTGATCGCCTTCCTGTCCTATGCGCTTGAGGGCGCGATCACCGACTGGAGCGCCCTCTTCCTCACCACGGTCCGCGAAGCGACGCCGACGACCGCCGCGGTCGGTTTCGCCCTCTTCGCGCTGTCGATGTCGATATTCCGCCTGTTCGGCGACCCGATCGTCGCACGCCTTGGCGGGCGCACCGTTGTCGCGGGCGGCGGCCTGATCTCCGCGATCGGCCTCGCCATCGCGCTGCTCGTGCCCTGGCCGCTGGCCGGCGCCGTCGGCTTCGGACTGGTCGGCGTCGGGGTGGCCAATGCCGTGCCGGTCGTCTTCAGCGCCGGCGCAAAAACGCCGGGCGTCTCCCCGGGCATGGGCGTCGCCGCGGTCGCCACGATGGGCTACATCGGCTTCCTGCTCGCGCCGCCGCTCCTTGGCTTCGTTGGCCACGAATACGGCCTCACGGCCTCCTTGGGCCTCGTCCTGGCCATGGGGCTCGGGATCGCGATCCTCGGGCTCCGCCTGAGATAAACGGCTCCGCCCGAGAAAGGGCGCTCGACGGCTACCCGCCGACACGCCGCTTCCTCGCAACGCCCAAACAAAAAGGCCGCCCCGAAGGGCGGCCTTTGGTTGTCCTGGCTTCCGGACCGCTATTCGGCGGCGCCGGTCAGCTCGACCACATCCTCGGCTTCCTCGCCGCCCGACAGAGCCGAGGAACGACGCCGCTCCTCGACGATCAGGTCGTCGCGGTGGGTGGCAACCTGGCGGATGCGGTTGATCGTTCCGCCGGTACCGGCCGGGATCAGGCGACCGACGATGATGTTCTCCTTCAGGCCCTCGAGCGGATCGACCTTGCCGTTGACCGCCGCCTCGGTGAG
>JAGRKY010000773.1 GCA_020442095.1 Bauldia sp. | reverse complement strand
CCGTGCTGCCGGCTTTCGCCGTTCGCCAGCCGTGGGTCCGGCGCCTCCATGACGAGAAGGCGGGAGTGCCTTACGGGGTCGCGCTCGCTGCCGCCGCTCTGGCCGTCTACCCGCACACCATCTGGGTGAAGATGGTCGCCGGCTAGGCTTCGCCGGTGGCGGGGACCTGGCCCTTGCCGGTGTGCCGCCGCGCCCCCGGGCGCCGGTATCGGCGCATGACACGACCCAGCGCGATCCCGTTCCGCCATCCGTTCGCGGAGGGCCGTTTACGTCTCGTTAGGCACGATTTCTCACCTTCGGTTAACCATAACTACACCATTGCGGTGAGAAGCTTGCCTGCGAGGTTGGAGCCGATTTTTCAACCTTTGTGAGGTAGTGCGTCATGAAACTCGCCCGCGTAGCAATCCTTGGTGTGGCTGTCGGAGCCGGCGTCGTCGCCGCGCTTCTCGCCCTCAATATGTCCGGGCCGGAAAGCGAGCCGGTCGTGGCCGATGCCGTTGCTCCGATCGACACGGTCGAAGTGCTCGTGGTCACCAAGGACATCCCGATGGGCTCGACCGTCTCGGACAGCGACGTTGCCTGGCAGGACTGGCCGGAAAACGGGGCGTCGAGCAGGTTCATCGTGCGCGCCTCCGAGCCTGACGCGGTCGACCAGGTGGTCGGCTCGATCGCGCGCTCGACGCTCTATGCCGGCGAGCCGGTCAGCCAGGCGAAGCTGATCCGGTCGGACCGCGGCTTCATGTCGGCGATCCTGCCGGCCGGCAAGCGCGCCGTCGCCACCAAGATTTCCGCCGATACCAGCGCCGGCGGCTTCATCCTGCCGAATGACCGGGTCGACGTGATCATGACCCGCCGCGACGAACAGAATCCGGATGCACCCGGCGGCTACCAGACCGAGACGGTGCTCAACGACGTTCGCGTCCTCGCCATCGACCAGACCATCGAGGATGTCGACGGCGAGAAGGTGGTGGTCGGCCAGACGGCGACGCTCGAGCTGACGCCGCAGCAGGCGGAGATCCTGACCGTCGCGCAGCAGATGAGCGACATGCTGACGCTGTCGCTGCGCAGCATTGCGGACACCGAGACAGGACCGATCGGCGCCGACGCCTATCACCTGATCGGCGGCGCCAAGAAGAATGGTGGCGTGACGGTCGTCAAGAACGGCGTCGCGAGGGAAGTGAGCGGCATCAGATGATGCGTGGGGCACATCGGCCGGAGATTTTGGGGGTCTGAGAATGGTTTCGGTCCAGCGCGGTCTGTTGGCGGCGATGTCGGTCTGGGTGGGCCTTGCCACCTTTGCGGCGGTCATCCCCGCCCGTGCCGAATCCGTCGAGCCGGTGCCGGTTGCTGCCTCGATCAGCAGGGCCGTCAAGCTCGGACTGAACAAGGCCCTGGTCGTCGATCTGCCCCGCGACGCCCGTGACGTGCTGATTTCCAATCCGGCGATCGCCGACGCGGTGATGCGCACGCCGCGGCGGATGTACCTGACCGGCATCGCGGTCGGTCAGGCCAGCATCATCGTCTTCGACCGCGCCGGCCAGCAGATCGTCACCCTCGACCTCGAGGTCGAGCGCGACAACACGGCGCTTGAGCAGATGCTGAACCGGCTGGTTCCCGGTTCCAACATCAAGACCGAGATCGTCAGCGACAACGTCATCCTCTCCGGCACGGTGCGGACCGCCGCCGATGCCCGCAAGGCGCAGGACATCGCCAATATCTTCGCCAATGGCGGCGCCAACGCCCAGCCGGGCAACGGCAGCAGCGGCGGCACCGCCAGCACCGCCGCCGGCGGCGTGTCGATCTCGCTCGGCACCACCACCACCCCGACGAGCAGCGTCGTCAACCTGCTGACCATCGAAGGCGAGGATCAGGTCCACCTCAAGGTCACGGTCGCCGAGGTCCAGCGCAACATCCTCAAGCAGCTCGGCATCGACATCAACGGCGCGATCAGCATCGGCAGCTTCAAGGGGCTGATCAGCTCGGCGCTTCCCTTCGGTGCCACCAACAAGGCACCCGACAGCGTCGGCATCGTCGGTTCCGGCAGCCAGAGCGCCGGCTGCGGCGCCCTCGGCAACAGCGGTTGCACGTTCAACAACGGCATCATGGGCGCGGTCCGCGCCCTCGACCAGACCGGCATGATCAAGACGCTGGCCGAGCCGACGCTCACCGCGATCTCGGGCGAATCGGCCTCCTTCCTCGCCGGCGGCGAGTTCCCGGTGCCCTCCGGTCAGGACCAGGACGGCAACGTCATCATCGAATACAAGCCCTTCGGCGTCGCGTTGAGCTTCACCCCCGTCGTCCTCTCCGAGGGCCGCATCAGCCTCCGCGTCAAGACCGAGGTCTCCGACCTCAATACCGAGGACTCGATCCAGCTCAGCGGCATCACCCTTCCTTCGATCACCGTCCGCCGCAGCGAGACGACGCTCGAACTGCCGTCGGGCGGTTCGATGATCATGGCCGGCATGCTGAGGGACAATATCCGCCAGGCGGTCTCCGGGCTGCCGGCGCTCGGCAAGCTGCCGATCCTCGGCACCCTGTTCCGCAGCCGCGACTTCAAGCGCAGCGAAACCGAGCTGGTGATCATCGTCACCCCCTATCTGGTGAGCCCGGTGTCGCGCACCCAGCTCGCCAAGCCGGATGACGGCTTCGCCCCGGCCGGCGACGGCACCGCGACCTTCCTCGGCCGCCTCAACCGCGTCTACGGCTTCGAAGGCAAGCCGGCACCGGCAGGCTCCTACCGCGGCACCTATGGATTCATCTTCGAATGAGCGCATCGGCGAGAATGGAGACCCGGACCATGACGACCGTCCAGTTGCCGTCCTCCGATGCGAGGGGCCGCCGGGTTCGCTATCGGCATTTCGCCATCGCGGCGGGCATGTTCCTGGCGCTGTCGGGATGCAAGACCACCGAAGAGCCGATCATCGTCGGCTCGGTGCCGGACGACTATCGCACCAACCATCCGATCGCGATCAACGAATCCGTCGAGAC
>JAGRKY010000772.1 GCA_020442095.1 Bauldia sp. | reverse complement strand
CGGCGCCGTTCTCGCCGACCAGCCCCATCACCTCGCCCTTGCCGATCTCGAAATCGACGCCCTTCAGCGCGTTGATCGCACCGAAGGACCGGGCGATGCCGGTCAGTTTCAGCATGGGTTCCATGGACTAAGGCTCCGGGTCTTCTTCGTTGGCTGCCGCTCGGACGAGGGACGGGCCGCCCGCGGATAGGCGGGAAGCCCGTTGTCGAGCGATCGCGCCGGGCGGTCAGGCGACCGCCCGGCGTGGTCAGTCTTGGGAGACCTTATTCGTCGCCGCCCCAGGCGCCCGAGCAGAGCTCGTCGATGCCGTAGAGCTTGCCGTCATAGCCGCGCATCGCGACCGTCTCGAGGTTGTCGAGCGTGACCATCGGGTTCGGCGTGAAGTTGATGTAGTTCTCCAGCTTTCCGGTCTTCAGGTACTCGGTCACCATCTTGATGGCGAGCTGGCCTTCGTGCAGCGGCGACTGGAGGGTGGTGCCGTATTCCTTGCCCTCCTCGATGAGCTGCTTGTCGCCGTTGCAGACCGTGCCGACGGCGATCACGTCTTCGCCCATCTTGTAGCCGGCTTCCTCGAGCGCCTTGATGCCGCCGGTCAGGATGGCGTCATCCATGCCGTAGACGAAGTCGATGCCCTGGTCCTTGACCTTGGCGATCAGCTTGGCCGCACCCTTGTAGCCGTTGGACTGGCCGAAGCCCTCGTCGACGTCGCCGATGATCGTCAGGTCGGAGCCGGCGATCGCGTCCTTGAACGCCTCGATCGACAGGCCGTAGCCGCCGTAGGAGTGCGGGTAGGACAGGACGATGACGTTGAAGCCGTCGCCACCGGCGGCCTTCTTCTTCGCCGCCGCCTCGCGCAGCATGTAGCCGGCGTTACGCGCGCGGAGCCGGTCGTCCGGGCCCGCATAGCCGAAGATATACTGCTTGTCCTGCTCGTTCGGGAGCTGGTTGATCTTCAGCACCGGCACGCCGGTCTTGGCGAGGGCGCGAAGCGATCCGAGACCGGCCACGGCATCGGACGGCCACCAGATGAAGACGTCCGGCTTCTTGCCGGCGGCAAGCACCTGCTGGACCTGCTGGTCCTGCTCCGCCTGGTTGAACTGGTTCTCGTAGACCTCGATGTCATAGCCGTTCAGCTCGGCGGTGGCTTTCAGGCCCTTGATGAACTTCCCGATATAGGCCTCGCCGGCCGGGCCGTTGAACGAGATGATGAGCGGCTTGTCCTGGGCAGCGGCCATGGTCATGGCCATGCCCGACGCGAACACCACTGCGACCGCCATGGTGGCGGCGCGTTTCAGAAACGACATAATCTTCCTCCCAAAAATCCACGAACCCCTGCCCATGCAAGGATTCAGGCTCGAAGACGCCCGGCCTTCACCTTTCGGGCGCTGAGCTGGATCAACCAGACTCCGAAACGAAACAGAAGCCTCAGTTCTGTCCAATCCGGACAAATTTCGCCCGAACTGGTCAAAATCTGCGGTTTTTCAGACCGGGACCGGTGGCTAGCGTCCCGGCCGCCCGCAAGGCTCGCTCGGCATGCCGGCAGGCCGTTCCTGGGCATGGGCAGCAACATCAAGGGAGGCCGAATTGGACACCGAACGTCTGAAGGGAAAGAACGTCGTCATCACCGGCGCGGCGCAGGGCATGGGCGCGGCGATCGCCGAGCACTACGCGGCGCAGGGCGCCAGGGTCTGCGTCACCGACGTCAATATCGACGGCTGCAACGCGGTCGCCGACCGCATCCGCGACAAGGGCGGCGAGGCGATCGCCGTCAAGGTCAACGTCACCGAGCGCTCGGACGTGGCGGCCGCGGTCCAGGCGGCGGTCGATGCCTTCGGCTCGATCAACGTCATGCTCAACAACGCCGGCATCAACAAGCCGATGATGTTCCTCGATGTCACCGAGGACAACTGGCACAAGATCATGGACGTCAACGCCCTCGGCGTGCTGATCGGCATGCAGGAAGCCGCCAAGCAGATGATCAAGCAGGGCAAGCAGGACTATCCCTACAAGATCATCAATGTCGGCTCGATCCTCTCCCGCCAGGCCTTCGACGACGTCGTCCCCTATTCCTGCTCCAAGCACGCCGTGCTGGCGATGATCAACGGCGGCGCCAAGGCGCTGATCGAGCACAACATCACCGTCAACGGCTACGGTCCCGGCGTCGTCCGCACCGAATTGTGGGAGCAGCTCGACAAGGATCTCGTCGCCATCGGCAAGTTCCAGAAGGAAGGCGAATCGATGGATTCGCTCGCCGAGAACATGATCCTGATGAAGCGCTATTCCTATCCGGAGGACGTGGTCGGCACCGCGAGCTTCCTGGCAAGCCCCGAGTCCGACTACATGACCGGCCAGCTTCTGATGATCGACGGCGGCATGGTGATCCAGTAGGCGCCCCGCCGGAGACTGATTTCGAAGGGCGGTCTTCGGGCCGCCCGTTTTTTGTTCCGGCGCGCGGTCGCGCGTGACCACGCGAATCTTGGAGCGGACGCCTTGAGCGGCTGATAAGATGAGGGGTGGGCGTTTTGCAACATGGAGAGCGTCTGTGACCCTTCCCCTGATCAAGCTTCTGATTGGACACCCGATCGCCGACCCTTGGGCGTCGTTCTACGACGCTGTCTACGACGGTGATCTTCACCCGCCGACTTCGACACAGATCGTGCTGCAGCAGCCCAACGGCAGCAGCATCGTTTTTCAGGGAAATTTCACCGTCATCGGAAACGACGTAACGGGTGGCACCGTGTCCGGCTTCGCCGTCTTCGCCGGAGCGACAAAGGTAATGAAGGCCACGGGACTTTCGCTTTCGGCAGCATCATTCTTCGATGCCCTGCAGAAACTGCCGGTGGACCAGAATCCGTTCTTCGACATCTTCATGAACCTGTCGGCGAAGACCGTCGGATCGAACCTCGATGACATTGCCGATGGCACCGCTGTCCGGGACGTCATTCTCGGGCGTGCCGGGAACGATCGGCTTTACGGTTATGACGGCAATGACGTTCTGAAAGGCGGCCCCGGAAACGACTTCCTCGAGGGTGACAATGGCTTCGACAAGCTGAAGGGCGGCCCCGGGAACGACGTCTTCCACTTCATCATCGATCCCATGCAGGCTCCGGTCGGCTACGACAAGATGATGGACTTCAAGCCCGGGGAGGACGTGATCGAACTGGGCTTCTTCGGGCCGGATAGTCCCCCGCCGGGCTACCTCTCGCCGGAACTCTTTCACAAGGGCACCAGCGCCAAGACGGCCGAACATCTGGTGATCTATGACCAGAAGCACGGCAACATATACCTCGACCTCGATGGCACCGGCATCAAGCCCCAGTTCCTCCTCGCGACGGTTGCCGATGGGACGAAGCTGCATGCCGACGACTTCTATATCGGCGGGATGTACATGGTCTCGGACGCCCGCGCCAAACAGGACATCGTCCAGATCGGCCGCACCCGTGGCGGAACGAATATCTATCGGTTCCGGTATCGGTCCGGCGGGCCGCCCCGGATCGGCGTGATCGCGCAGGAGATCGAAAAGACCACCCCGGGAGCGGTCATCACCAGGCCCGGCGGCTTGAAGATGGTGAACTATTCGATGGTTAGGTAGGAGCCGGTCCGCCCTCATTGTCGGAACAGTTCGCTGTACCCACACCACGCGGCCAGAAGACGAGGAGCCGCCAATGCAACGGCCGCCGCGCTTTCAGCGGCGGCCGGGCAAATCCGGCTAACCACAGCGGTGGCCTGGCGTCACCGCTTTCCGTTGTGACGATTGTTGTAGTTCCGGGCGCCATAGCTGAACTCCCGTACCGAACGCTCGATCGGCCATTCGCAATACGGGTTGTTCTTCCACGCGTTGACGGCGTAGCAGTTCGTCCAGTCATAGGTTTGTACCGGGCGCCCGCGCGCGATGTAGGACGCCGAGGCCCAACCGCGTCGGCCGGCGTAAATTACCTCGCACCAACGCCCGCAGCGAAGCACCTTCACCCGGGCGCCAACGGGTATCGTGGTAATGCGCGCGAATTTGGTGCCGGGACCGGTTCGCAGGTTGACGCTGCCCTTCGCGACACCGGGCGCGGCGGAAGCGCTCTGCACGGCAAGGACCATCATTGCGGCGGCGGCCAGACGAGCGGCGAGCTTCAGCATGGGTCGAGTTCCTTCAGTCGTTCCCCTGAGGACGTAACAAGACTGATTTGGTTCGCAGGCGCTGCGAAACAAGCGCACCGCCCGCCAACGAACGACCGCGTGAAACACCGATTATGTATGAGATTAATGGTCGGAGCGATAGGATTTGAACCTACGATCCCTTGTGGCGAGCCAGGCGGTCTTTTCCCTTCAGAGGGACCAACTCGACAGGAGCCGCTCCCACATGTCCATTACGTTCCGCATCATCGAAGTGAGCGGCCGCTTGGTGCCATCGTCAAGCGTGACAACAAGTTGGGGACCGCCCCCAAAGACCCCCTCGCCGAACTTCCCCTCGCCAAAGCCCATGCCGCCGGCCGCTGTCTGGTTCGTTCGCGTTAGTCGACGACTTGGCCGGTCAAGCTGGAAATGCTTGAACGCATCCGCGACATCCCGGACGAGGCCAAAGTCTGAGCATTCGTGAACGGCAAGCGCGTTGCGATATGCACCTTCATTCGGCTCACCGAACACTTTTGAAAGATCGCCCTGATCCGTCCAATAGTGCCACACACGCGCTGCCATGTTGTTGGCGTTGGAGACGGCATTCTTGGCGTGCCTCTCGTCGAGTGGGGCGCGAAGCCAATCCTCGTAGTCCGGCTTCACATGCTGTTCGAAAAACTTTCGCGGCATGGTCCCAAACCGGTGTCTCTGTGTCCTGCCCTATCGGAGCGGCCGAGGGAACACGCTTCCGAAACCGTGGGGCTGATCGTGGGACTTAGGCCTTTGTTCGCGGATTTTGCTGCCTTGGCGTTCCCGTCGACGCCACACCGGATTTCCGATCGGCGAAGAGGATTCTCAGCGATCTCAATGGTCGGAGCGATAGGATTTGAA
>JAGRKY010000077.1:345-6187 GCA_020442095.1 Bauldia sp. | reverse complement strand
CCGGCAAGAAGGCCGGCGTGAAGATGTCCGACTACTGGAACGGCACGATTCGGGCCCGCGCGGGTCTCGCCTTCGACCGCTTCCTGGCCTACGGCACCGGCGGTCTCGCGCTCGGCAATCTCGAGGTGAAGATCCCGGGCAGCAACGACACCGCGCTTCGTGCCGGCTACACGCTCGGTGCCGGTGTCGAAGCCGCGCTGACCAACACGGTGATCGGCCGGGTCGAGTACCGCTATACGGACTTCGGTGCGGACAAGTACGCGACCGCGCCGAAGACCCGGGCGAGCTTCTCGTCGAGCCAGGTGCTGGTCGGCGTCGGCGTCAAGTTCTGACGCAAGGCTGCTTGCCGAACGTGATCTGGAAAAGCCCCGCTTCGGCGGGGCTTTTCTTTTTGGGCGAGGGGCTGCGGGTTCAGTCGACCGCAGGCAGGTCGATCGTCGGCAGCCGGCATGACTGCCGGTCGACCTCGGTGCAGCGCCTGAAGTCGAGGCGCCTGGTCAGGCAGATCCGAACCTCGATGACGCCGTCGCGATCGCAGGAAACGGCAATGCCGCGATCCGACATGCCGGGGTTGGCGGTGATGAACGCCGCCTCGATCGAGCGCGCCTGGGAGTGGATGTCGTTCCGGACGTCGCGATAGGCCTCGGGAATCGTCACCCGTCGCAGGGCCTGGCGCATGGTGGTGAAGTAGAGCTCCGGCCGCAGGCCGGCGCATATCCCGTGCTTCTCCCACTGGTACTGGACCGCGCCGGGCGAGGGGATCACGTCCGAAATCCCCGATATCGTGCTGCTCGGCAGCCGGCGCGGCAGGTTGGAGGCGCAATATTGCGGATAGCCGCGCTCGTATTGCGGCCAGAGCCCGTGGACGACGAAGCCGGGTATGTCGAGATTGCACTGCCTGGGGTCGGGGCGCCGGGCGTTCTCGCAATAGCTCGGCGACCAGGTCAGTGCGAGGACGTAGAAGTCGAAATCGCCGGCCTGATCAGCCGCGGAGGCTACGCTCGCGGCGAGCCCGAGGATGAGCGAAGTGGCGAGGGCAAGCGCGCGCTTCACGGCTTGATGGAGCGGCACCAGCTGCCATAAACGTGCCACGGATCAAAGGCAGGCAGGCAGGATTGCACACGCCAGCCGGTCGAGGCGAAGCCCTGCAAGGATTCGATCAGATAGACGACCTCGGAGCTGCGGCCGTCGGAGAGCCGCGCGGTGCCGTAGCAGTAGCGCCGGCCGATATGGCTGTCGTTGCTGATGATCTCGGGCCTCTCGCCAATATTGGTGACCGAATCGATCGTCGTCCCCCAGTGGAACGTGTTGCGGTCCGCATAGGCGAATTTCTGCTTGATTCTGGCGATCACATGGCCGTTTTCACAGGGCGGAAGATAGCCGTTTTTCCACCACGCCTTGGCGGGAGCGCCGAGGCTGATGACCAGAAACAAAGCAACAAGTAGAGGTCTCATGGACTTCCCCCAGAACAGGGCCCGACAATGCGATGGCCGGTGGCAACGGTCAAGCCGAAGCGCCGCTTCGTGTCGTCGCGGGATATCGCGCCTCGCAGCGCTCGGTTTGAGCGTTTCGGTGGCCTGCCTGCTTGCCGGCGCGACGACGGCCGGCGCGGCCGAGGACAAGCCGGCGCCCGAGGGGCTGACCTGTCCGGTGGATATCGCCGGCGGCGAGCGGATATCCGTCGGCGATGTCGCGCCGACGCCGGGCGTCACCGGCTTCTGCATCTACTACCTCGTCGGCGAGACGGATTTCGAGGCGGTCACCATGACCCTGCGGATCGCCGACGCGGACTACGACTGGCAGGCGAGCTTCAAGGCGCCGAAGATCGACAAGGGCGGCATGCAGGTCGTCCAGGAAGGGACGCTCTCGGCACCGCTCGGCGACGGGAACGCGACCGCGACGGTGACGACGTTGAGCGTCGCCGAACAGGACCTCGGTCCGGTAACCGAATCCTTCTCGACGCTCTGGGTCTTCGATCTCGCCGACGGGCGGAAGCTGTCGCTCGAGGAAGAATACAACAATGTCAGCGAGCCGATGCGCCCCGCTCTCCGCGAGGCCTTGCTCAAGGCGCAGCATCCCTGACCGTCCCGGCCCTTCCTAACCGGCCGGCGCAGGGATAATCTTCCGGGCATTGGGGAGGAACCTGCCGTGTCGTCACCGGAATGTCTGACCGCGGAAGAAATCGCGGCCTATCATCGTGATGGTTTCATCGTCGTCGAGAAACGGATACCCGACGACGTCATCACCGCCTGCCACGAGGAGATCGCGAGGTTCCGCGAGGAGGCGCGGGGCCTGACCGCCCACACCGACCGCATCGATCTCGAGGACAGCCATCGCCCCGACGATCCCCGCATCCGGCGGATCAAGCTGCCGCACGCGATCAGCCGGGTATTCGACGACCTGATGCGGAGCGACTGGATCCTCGCACCGGTGCGCGACCTGATCGGCCCGGGCGTGCGCCTGCGCTCGTCCAAGCTCAACATGAAGTCGGCCCGCTACGGCGCGCCCGTCGACTGGCACCAGGACTGGGCCTTCTATCCGCACACCAACGACGACATCCTCGCCGTCGGCGTCTTCCTCGACGACGTGGGGCCGGAGAACGGTCCGCTGATGGTCATCCCCGGGACCCATCGCAGCCCGGCCTACGACCACCATGCGGGTGGATATTTTGCCGGGACCATGTCGCTGGCCGCGGCAGGACTCAGCGAGCAGGATGCGGTGCGCGCCATGGCGCCCCGCGGCTCGATCTCGATCCATCATGTCCGGGTCGTCCACGGCTCGGATCGCAATCGTTCCGACAAGGATCGTGGGGTGCTGTTCTACGAGCTCGCGGCGGCCGATGCATTTCCGATCGCGGGCTCGATGGCGACGATCGGTACGCTCGAGGATTTCGACGCGCTGATGCTGTGCGGCGAAAGCACCATCGAACCACGGCTCGCCGAGGTCCCCGTCCGCATCCCGCTGCCGCAACCGCCGACGCGAGGGTCGATCTACGAGATCCAGAAGCAGAGCGCGGTGAAAGGCTTCGAGACCGTCGACGCCTGAAGGTCCGGTTCCGGAACGCAGATCGTGCTGCTGCTTGCGGCTTGACGAGACCCGCCGGGTTGGCGCTAGCTGCCGCCCTCTGGACGTGTGCGGAGTTTTGACGTGGACCTCACCACCTGGCTGGCCTTTGCCGCCGCCTCGATCGTTCTGCTGATGATCCCGGGGCCGACCGTGCTGCTGGTGGTCAGCTATGCGCTGACCCAGGGCAGGCGGGTCGCGCTGGCGACCGCCGCCGGTGTCGCGCTCGGCGACTTCACCGCCATGACCCTGTCGCTGGCGGGCCTGGGCGCGCTGCTTGCCGCCTCGGCGACGCTCTTCACCATCCTGAAATGGGTCGGCGCCGCCTACCTCGTCTATCTCGGCATCAGGCTGTGGCGGTCGAAGCCGGAGCTCCCCGAGGTGGAGTCGGTCGAAGGCGGTCGCCCGGTGCGCGGGATTTTCGGTCATGCCTTCGTCGTGACCGCGCTCAATCCGAAGAGCATCGCCTTCTTCGTCGCCTTCGTGCCGCAGTTCATCGACCATGGCCGGGCGCTTCTCCCGCAGCTTGCCATCATGGAAGCGACCTTCGTCGCCTTCGCGGCGGTCAATGCCCTGGCTTTCGCGCTGGCGGCCGATCAGTTGCGGGTCCGAATCCGCAAGGCCGGCGTGCTGAAATGGCTGAATCGCGTCGGCGCGGGGTGCCTGATCGGGATGGGAGCGGCGACCGCGGCGCTCGGCAGGAACTGAGGGAGAGCGCCCCGTTTCGTGGGCGCCGGTCTTGCCGGGGGTGACCTCGCGTGTACAATCCGGCAGGCTGGGGCGGTCAAGGTATCTAGATTTCCGGAGACCGATCCTTTGAGATTCCTTCTCGCGAAGACCATCCTGGCGGCAGTCCTTGTCGTTTCGACATCGTTCGCCGACGCGGCTGGCTTTCGGCTCGCGCCATGGAAGGACGACCTTTTCGACTATCCGGCGATTCTCGGCACGAGCTACGGCGGCGCCTATGTAAAGGTCGACTACGTCGAGCAGCGCGACCTCTACCAGCGCGACGTCGTGCCGGAGAAGAAGACCAAGGACGAGTATGTCGACCTTGAGGTCAAGTCGGTCGAGCGGGACATGACCGCCAAGGAAGGGCGGATCAGCGTCCAGTACATCGCGACCGGCAAGTACCAGGGTGGTGCCAAGATCGTCGTCATGTATGTCCATGGGCGCAAAGGCAATCGCGGCCAGGGCGCCAACGACTGGATGTTCGGCGGCAACTTCAACCGGATCAAGAACCTGATGGTCCGCAACGGCGGCGTGTATCTGTCGCCCGGGTTTCCGAGCCTCAACAGCCGCGGCGTCGCCCAGGCGAAGATGCTGCTTCTCGAATATGCGAAGAACTCGCCCGGCGCGCCGGTCTTCGTGGCCTGCGGTTCGCTCGGCGGCCGCATCTGCTGGGGGCTCGCCGAGGATGACGAGGCCGCGGCCGTCATCGACGGCTACCTTCTGATGGGATCGACCAGCGACGACAGCCTCTTCAAGTCCGAGGCCTTCAAGCGCCGCGTGCCGGTCTATCTCGGTCACGGCACCGGCGACATCGTCATCAGCTGGAAGTCCCAGGAAGCCTTCTTCAAGAAGATCAAGCAGCTCGACCCCAGCTACCCCGTGAAATTCGCGTTGTTCAACACCGGCTCGCACGGGACGCCGATCCGCATGACGGACTGGCGGCTGATCCTCAACTGGATGCTCCAGGTCGACGGCGCCTGACCCCGGCGGCCCGCAAGTCCCGCCACTCTCGACGGCAATGGCTCCCATGGGCTACTTGGCTGAAGTGTTCGAACTCCGGCACTCGTGATCATGGTCATCCCCGCATTGCCCGAGTCCCTTGGCAATCCCAGACCCCGGTATTCCGTGACGGTCGACATGCCGGCCGCGCTGACCCCGCGGGAAGGCCGTATTGTGCCCGCCGGGGAGCGGCTGCCGGTCGATCTCGCCGCCTGCCGCAAGATCCTGGTGGTCCGGCTGGATTTCATCGGCGACTGGGTGCTGACGCTGCCGTTCTTTGCGGGTTTGCGGCGGAGCGCTCCGGATGCGGAGATCACCGTTGTCGTACTGACGCGGGTCTATGACCTTGCCCGGTCATGCCGATATGTCGACCGGGTCGTCGCCGTCGAGCCGAAGGGCGAGGGGCCGCTCGTCTTCGGTGCGTCGGATGAAGCGGGGATTGCCGCCTTCGCCGCCGACTATGCGGGCGGTGAATTCGATGTCACGCTCGTCCCCCGCTGGGACGCCGACTTCAACGTCGCATTGCGCATCGCGGATGGCAGCTGCGCGCGCCAGGTGATTGGATTCTCTGAAGGATGCACGGTGACGCGGGCCATACGCAATCGCGGCCATGACGGCTTCTATACCGCCGTCCTGCTCGACCGGGGCCGCATGCACGAGGTCGAGCACATGCTTGGCTTCCTTGAGGCGATCGGCGGCGATGCGGGGATAAGGAGGGCGGAGCTCGACCTCGACGACAGGGACCGCGCGGCGGCGCGGGACTTCCTGTCGCGCACCATCGGAACCGGCCAACCCTTTGTCGCCGTTGCGCCTTTTGCGCTTGGCCGGAAAGGGTTGCCGCTCGATGTGACCGCCATGCTGGCGGCGAATCTGGCAACCGCCTGCCGGCTGCCGCTGGTCGTCATCGGCAGCCCGGCCCACGAGGAATTGGCCAGCGAATTCATCGAGATGCTGACCGTGCCTGCGGTTTCCGCGGTGGGCCTGCCGCTCGGTGAATCGGCTGTCGTGATAGGCGATGCGACGGCCCTGGTCGGCATGGACAGCGGTCCGG
>JAGRKY010000077.1:0-310 GCA_020442095.1 Bauldia sp. | reverse complement strand
CCCGTCTCGATCGTGTTCAGCCACCCGTCCACCGGCTCTCCGGACCATGTCGGATCGCCGCACCGATTCCGCCCCTGGGGGGACCCGTCGCGGGTCCAGATCATCCAGCCGGACACCCCCCTGCCGCCGTGCGTCGCGGGGTGCGATGCCGACGCGCCGCACTGCATCGCGCAGCTCGACATCGACGACCTCTACCCGCCGATATCGGACTTTCTCTCCCGGTTCGTGCCGCGCCGGGTGGAAGCGGGAGAAGCCAGGTCCGCGACGTCCGGACCGGTGGCTTAGAAGGCGCCCCGCGAGCACAAGGGTC
>JAGRKY010000771.1 GCA_020442095.1 Bauldia sp. | reverse complement strand
GGCCTGATGGTGCTTGTCGTGGTGATACTCCAGGGTTTCCTTGGACATGTAGGGCTGGAGCGCCTCGTAGTCGTACGGAAGGGGTGGCAGTTCAAAAGCCATGACAAGCTCCTCTGTGTCGAAAGGCACGCCAAAGCCGCATCATCGCGAAGTGGCGTTGAAATGATTGGATTGCCGGGCGCCAACATAGGACTCGGCGACGCCCTCGACAACCGCGTTTGAGGATTGAAACCGGCCGACCGCGCAACCGCGGTCACGTCCCGCCCTCGCCAGGGGGAAAAATGTTCCAGCCGGGACGTCAGAATCCCGGCGGCACCCGGCCGAACAGCGGATGGGTCTTCTCGTAGGCTCGGGACGCCGCGAGGACGCCGCGGTCGTCGAACATCCGGCCGACGATCTGCAGACCGACGGGCAGGCCCTCGGTGGTGAAGCCGCAGGGGATGCTGGCCGCCGGCTGCTGCGTCAGGTTGATCGGATAGGTGAAAGGCGTCCAGCCGAGCCAGGCATTGCCGTCGTCCGGGAAGGGGCTGAGTACCCCGGCCTCGAAGGCCGGCACCGCGACGGACGGCATCATCAGGAAATCGTAGTCCTCCATGAACTGGCGCATCCGGCTGCCATAGTCGCCGCGCGCCGTCGTGGCGACGAGATAGTCGGCGAGCGGCATCGCCGCCCCCTCCTCGGCGATCCGGCGGAGCCCCGGATCGACCACGGCCTTTTCTTCCGGCGACATATCCCTGAGCAGGCTGCTTGTCGCCGCCCACCACAGCGTGCGGAAAGTCGCCGTCGGGTCGCCCATCGGCGGGTCGACCGCCTCGACCTCGGCGCCGAGGTCCGTGAAACGCGCGACCGCCGCGGCGACCAGCGCCTCGACCTCCGGGTCGACCCGCTTCGCCCAGCCGAGGCGCGGCGAATAGGCGATCCGCTTGCCGCGCATGTCGTCGCCCTTGTCCGCGGCGAAGCCCTCTTCCGGCGGCAGCGCGAACCAGTCGCGGGCATCCGGCCCGGCGATCGCGTCGAGCAGCAGCGCCGCATCGTCCACGGTGCGCGCCATCGGGCCGATATGGGAGAGCGTGCCGAACAGCGACACCGGATAGGCCGGTACCCGACCGAAGCTCGGCTTCAGTCCGTAGACGCCGCAGAAATGCGCCGGCATGCGGATCGAGCCGCCGCCGTCGCTGCCGAGCGCCAGGGGGCAGAAGCGCGCGACCAGCGCCGCCGCCGCGCCGCCCGACGAGCCGCCGCAGGTCTTTTCGGGGTTCCACGGGTTGCGGCTGATGCCGGTCAGCGGCGAGTCGGTCACGCCCTTCCAGCCGAATTCCGGGGTCGTGGTCTTGCCGATCAGGACGGCGCCGCCTTCCTTCAGCCGCGCCACGGCTGGCGCATCGACATCCCAGGGTCCGGCGGGATCGACGGTCAACGAACCGCGCAGCGTCGGCCATCCCCGCGTCAGCAGCAGGTCCTTGACCGCGACCGGGACCCCGTCGAGCGGCGACAGCGGCTCGCCCTTCGTCCAGCGGACGGTAGACGCCTCGGCCTGGCGGAGCGACGTCTCCCGGTCGACCAATGAGAAGGCCTTGATCCCGGTATCGAGCGCCTCGATCCGGTCGAGCAGGACCGTCGCGACCTCGACCGGCGAAAAGGCGCCCGCCGCGAATCCGGCCGCAAGCTCCGACGCGGTCTTTTCGTGGAGGCTCTCCCCGGCCAATGGTCCCTCCCTTCCCGCTTCAGCGCTTGAGAATGCCGCCGAGGATGTTCCGGAATATCTGGCGGCCGACCGATCCGCCGATCGCGTCGCCGATCGTTCCGGACAGGCCGCGCGTCACCTCGCGGGCCGCCTTCTGGGTGTTGCTCAGCCGCTTGTTGCGCGGCACGTTGAGGCCGAGGATGTCCTCGATCACGCTTCCGACGCCGATTTCGCCCGACGTCGGGGGCGGCGCGTCGGGCGCGTCGGCGACCTTGCCCTCGACCCTCGTCTTGAGCATTTCGTAGGCCGACATGCGATCGACCACCACGTCATAGACCGTGCCGATCGGGCTGGTGAAGATGATCACCTCCCGCTCGGCCTCGGTGATCGTCCCCATCCGCGACGATGGAGGCCTGACCAGCGTCCGCTGGACGACCGACGGCACGCCCTTGGTCTCCAGCGTCGACACCAGCGCCTCGCCGACACCGAGCTGGGTGATCACCTCGAAGGTCGAGAAATCCGGATTGGGCCGAAAGGTGTCCGCCGCCGTCTTGACCGCCTTGGTGTCGCGCGGCGTGAAGGCCCGCAGCGCATGCTGGACGCGGTTGCCGAGCTGGGACAGCACCG
>JAGRKY010000770.1:3125-4700 GCA_020442095.1 Bauldia sp. | reverse complement strand
TGATCATGATCTTCGGCGCCGAGCTCAATGCATCGCTGGCGCGGCAGGACCGGCCGCGTCCGTAGCGGCGAGGCGGATCAGCTCAGCGGCAACGCATGCTCGGCGGTCCGCGCCAGCGCGGTGGCGAGGACGGCGTAGAGTTCGCGCGGGCTATAGGGCCGTGTCAGCGTGCGGGAGAAACAGACGGGACGGCGGCTTTGCACCAGGTTGGGGTCGGATGCATCGGCGATGGCGATGATCGGCAGGGCGTCGTGTTTGCCGTCCATGCGGATCAGTTGCGCCGCGACGAAGGGGTCCACGTCGCTGACCGCGAAGTCGATGGCGACCAGATCGACCCGGCGCTCCTGCCTCAGGCGCGCAAGACCGGCCTCGGCCGATCGTTCGGTGTGCACCTGGCACCCGAACTGCTCCGCCAGCATCGTCACGATGGCCGCCGTCGCCGGATTGGCGTCGATGACCGCGACGACAGGCCGCCGCCCATCACAGGTCCGCAATTCGCTCGCCCCGTCGCCTGGCATTTGCGCTCGCTTCCCGCACGAATTCAGGCAACTATCCCGCGGCTTGCTTAAGAACCGGCTAACGTCTCCCCGTGCTCGTTTCCGAGATCACCAACATCGTCCTCCCGGTTTTCGGCCTGATCGCGGTCGGATATTGCGTGGCGTGGTCGGGTCTGCTCACCCGGCCGGCGGGCGAAGCCCTTGCTGATTTCGTCTTCGTCATCGCCATACCGCTGCTCATCTTCCGGACCATCGCCACCGCGGATTTCAGCGGCGCCGAACCGTGGCGCATCTGGCTGCCCTATTTCGCGGTTCTCGCGGTCGTCTGGGTGATCGGGGATCTGGTGATCCGGCGCGGCTTCGGCCGCGATGCGCGGGCAGGCCTGGTCGGTGGCGTCTCCGGCTCATACAGCAATGTCGCGCTGGTCGGCATCCCGCTGGTGATGGCGGCCTATGGCCATGACGGCGTGGTGGCGCTTGCCTTGATCATCGCGGTCCACATGCCGGTGATGATGACGGCGAGCGCCATGCTCATCGGCCGCGCTGAACGACGCGACGGGGCGGCCGAACCGCATGGCGGCCTGGCATCCATTGCCCGCAGCGTGGTGAGGAGCCTGGTGACAAACCCGATTATCATCGGCTTGTTCGCGGGTGCGCTGTGGCGCCTGTTCGGATTGCCCTATGCGGGCGTACCAACGATCCTCGTCGATCGTCTCGCCGACGTGGCGGCGACCCTCGCCCTGTTCGCACTTGGCATGTCGCTCCGCAAATACGGCATCCGTCGCAACATTCCGGCGGGCATCGCGCTGAGCATCCTGAAGCTCGTCGTCATGCCGGGCGTGGTACTGCTGGTCACCCGCCATGTCGTCCCGATGCCGCCGGTATGGACCAAGGTCGCGGTGATCGCCGCCGCATGCCCGACGGGCGTCAATGCCTATCTCATCGCTGCCCGGTTCAGGACAGGCGAAGCGCTCGCCTCGAACACCATCCTGATCTCCACCGGCTTCGCGGTCGTCACCGTGACGATCTGGATGTCGGTGCTCGAATGGATCTAGCCGGGGAGCGAAGCGAGGGCCTC
>JAGRKY010000770.1:0-3060 GCA_020442095.1 Bauldia sp. | reverse complement strand
CAGGCTGGTCGCGCCGTCGGACTTCGACAGCTTCCGTCCGGCTTGGTCGGTGATCAGCGGATGGTGGTGATAGACCGGCGATGGAAGCCCGAGAAGCCTCTGGAGCAGGAGGTGAGCGGCGGTCGCATGAAACAGGTCCCTTCCGCGGACAACATGGGTGACGCCCTGGAGGGCGTCATCGAGGACGACGGCGAGATGATAGCTCGTCGGGACGTCCTTGCGGGCGACGATGAAATCGCCCCACAGATCGGGGCGGGCCGCGACGATGCCATCTTCGCCATCGGGGCCCGTGCCCTCCTCCTGCCAGGCAAGCGGCCCGGCTTCTTCCATGGCGAGATCGGTACGCAGACGCCAGGCATGAGGTTCGCCGGCCGCGATCCGTTCGTCGATCTGCTTCTTCCCGAGGTTCCGGTCGCGGTCGGGATAGAGGGGTGCCCCGTCGGGATCGCGCGGCCAGGCCGGATCGGACGCCGCTCGCGTGATCTCTCTCCTCGTCATGAATGCCGGATAGACGAGCTCGCGCGCGCGCAGGCCATCGAGCGCCTCCTTGTAAGCCGCCATGTGTTCCGACTGTCGGCGGACGGGCATCTCCCAGGCGACGCCAAGCCATTCGAGATCGCGGTAGATCGCCGCCTCGAAAACGGGACGGCTTCGGGTCCGGTCGATGTCTTCGATGCGCAGCAGGAAACGACCATTGGCGCGGGTGCAGAGCGCGTGGTCGAAGAGGGCGGAGAAGGCGTGGCCGAGATGCAGCTCGCCGTTGGGGCTCGGGGCAAAACGGAAAACGGGTTGCATGGTTCGCGACAGCTGGCTTCAACGTCTTCAGGCGTGGTCTATCAGCAGACGGGAATCGGACAAAGGCGGGGCGGATGCGTGTGATCCGGAGCGAGGCCGATATCGCCGAGGGCCTTTCCTGGCTCCTCCGTTCCGACCGGCGGCTCGGACGGATCGCAGCGGTTGCCGGCCCTGTTCCGCTGCGGCGAAGCGACGGCGGCCTCCGGGGACTGGCGCGGATCGTCATCGGCCAGCAGGTGTCGGTGGCCAGCGCCGAGGCGATATGGCGGCGGTTCGAGACCGCTTTCCCCGATCCGTCGCCGGGCGCGATCCTCGATGCGGAAGCGGAAACCTTCCGGACCGTCGGACTTTCCCGGCCGAAGATCGCAACCCTTCGCGCCGTGGCGGAGGCATGCCGCGCCGGTCTCGACATCGATCGGCTCGCGGCGATTCCGGGCGGCGAAGCCCATCGGCTGCTGACCGGTATCAGGGGAATCGGCCCGTGGACCGCCGATATCTATCTTCTCTTCTGCCTCGGCCATGCCGATATCTTTCCGGCCGGAGACCTGGCGCTGCGCAACGCGGTGGCGGAGGCGCTCGATCTGAAGGCGCCGCTTGCCGCGCGGGAGGTCGCCACGATGGCCGAGCGCTGGTCGCCATGGCGAGGGGTCGCGGCGCGGCTCTTCTGGACCTATTATCGGGCGACTCGGCAAAGGGCGGCGTTACCGGTTTGATGATCGACGGACCACGACTTCCACCGGCCAGCGGCGGCCCGGCGAAACACCTTGTCGTCTTTCTCCACGGCTATGGCGCAGATGGAAACGACCTGATCGATATCGCCCGGCACTGGGCGCCGATCCTGCCCGACACGGCTTTCGTCTCGCCGCATGCGCCCGAACCCTGTGCCCAGGCGCCGATGGGCCGGCAGTGGTTTCCGCTGACGACGATTGACGTGCACCTGATCGCGGAAGGCGTCCGTCATGCGGCGCCGGCGGTCGATGCCTTTCTCGACGCGGAGCTCGCCAGCCTTGGCCTGACAGATGCCGCGCTTGCCCTGGTCGGTTTCAGCCAGGGCACGATGATGGCGCTTCACGTCGGTCCGCGCCGCCGTTCGCCGATTGCCGGGATCATCGGCTATTCCGGCATGCTGGCCGGGCCGGAGCGACTTGGTGAGGAAGCAACCGGCAAACCGCCGATCCTGCTTGTCCATGGCGCCGCCGATCCCGTGGTTCCGGTCATGGCGCTTCATGCCGCGGTGCCGGCGCTCGGCGCCGCGGGATTCGAGACGGAATGGCATGTCGCGCCAGGGCTCGAGCACGGGATCGACGGTGACGGGCTGCAGCTCGGCGCGGCCTTTCTTCGCCGGGTCCTGCGGTGAGTTCGCGGGAAGGGCCCGGGCCGGTGCTCCCAGCTCCCCGTCATATGGCTCGCATGATCGGAGGATAGGCGGATGGCGCCGCAGGACGACATTTCCCGCTATCGCGCCAACCTGCAGGGCGAGATCGACAGCGTCGCGCTCTACACGGCGCTGGCGGAGGCGGAGACCGACACCCGGGTCGCCGAGGTCTATCGCCGCCTGGCCGCCGTCGAGCAGGATCACGTCGAGGTATGGCGGAAGGCGATCGCCGGCAAAGGCGGCGAGGTTGCCGACCTGACGCCGAGCGTCCGCGCGCGGGTTCTCGGCTGGGTCGCGCGACGCTTCGGTCCGTCGCTTGTGCTGCCGGTGATCGTCGCGACGGAAGCCAAGGATCACGCGGCCTACCGGAACCAGCCGGAGGCGATCGCCGCCGGGCTCCCCGCCGATGAGCAGTCGCAT
Organism: Bauldia sp.; assembly: GCA_020442095.1. The sequence goes on along the minus strand of JAGRKY010000770.1, from coordinate 470 downwards.
TCCCGCATCATCCGCACCGCGATGGCGGGGTCGGGCGGGCTTGCCGGCCCGGAGATTGCGAGACTCGAGGGCCGGCACCGGGCGGGTTCCGGCAACGCGCTGCGGGCTGCCGTGCTCGGTGCCAATGACGGGCTCGTATCGAATATGAGCCTGGTGATGGGGGTCGCCGGCGCGACGGCGGCCGAACAGACCATCCTGCTTGCCGGTCTGGCCGGACTGATCGCCGGCGCCTGCTCGATGGCGATGGGCGAATGGCTGTCGGTCAACAGCGCGCGCGAACTGGCCGGGCGGCAGATCGCGCTGGAGGCCTCGGAGCTCAGGATGTTTCCCGAACAGGAGCGCGAGGAGCTCATCCTGATCTACCAGTCGAAAGGCCTTTCCGAGGCCGAGGCGACGTCGGTGGCCGATCGCCTGCTCCGCCGGGACGGCGCGGCGGTCGATACGCTGGCGCGCGAGGAACTCGGCATCGA
>JAGRKY010000769.1 GCA_020442095.1 Bauldia sp. | reverse complement strand
TCCGGCGGCCAGCGCCAGTCGGTCGCGATCGCCCGCGCGATCCATTTCAACGCCCGCATCCTGATCATGGACGAGCCGACCGCCGCGCTCGGCCCGGCCGAGACCGCGCAGGTTCGCGACCTGATCAAGCAGCTCAAGAAGGAAGGCATCGGCATCTTCCTGATCAGCCACGAGCTTCGCGACGTGTTCGATCTCGCCGACCGGATCAGCGTGATGAAGAACGGGCGGATGGTCGGTACCGTCGACAAGCACGACGTCGACATGGACGAAGTGCTCGGCATGATCATCGGCGGCACCCTGCCGAAGACGGCCAAGGTGACCCACGCCTACGCCGAGGCGCGACCGTGATGCCGCGCGCCGATCTCCGGGAAAGCCGCCGCAAGCGGTCCTGGCAGACCGGCGCGGCGCTCTTCCTGCTTCTCTCCATGCCGGCCTTCGCCGGCGAGGCGCCGGAGCCCTGGTCCGAACAGGCGGTGCGCGGGCATATCGACTTCTCGACGCTCGGCCACCTGCTTGACCGGCAACAGCTCGCGGACCTGGTCGCGGCCGGCCGCGTCCTGTTCACCGCCCGCTTCACCAGCGAGGATGGCGCCGGCCGGCCAATGGCGACCCAGGCGATCATCCCGACCAAGCGCAAGCGACCCGTGGACGCCGCGTTCCGGCGGACCGCCGGGCTCGACGCCAATGCCTGTTCGTCGTGCCATCGCGAGCCGGATGTCGGCGGCGCAGGCGACTTCACGGCCAATGTCTTCGTCTCGGAGGGGTTCGAGAGCGCGGATTTCATCGATCTCGATCCGCAATTTTCCAACGAGCGCAACACCAACCATCTGTTCGGCGCGGGGCTGATCGAGCTGCTTGCCCGCGAGATGACCGCGGAGCTCCGGCGCGAGCGCGACGGCGCGGTCGCCGAGGCGCGGCGGACCGGCAAGCCGGTGACGGCGGCGCTGACCAGCAAGGGGGTCGACTTCGGCTCGATCACGGTCGGGCCGGACGGCATGGTCGACCCCTCCGGCATCGAGGGCATCGACCCGGACCTGACGCTCCGCCCCTTCGGCCAGAAGGGCGTCTTCACCTCGCTCCGCCAGTTCACCATCAATGCCCTCAACCAGCACCACGGCATGGAAGCCGACGAGCGTTTCGGCGCGCGCTGGACCGGTACCGCCGACTTCGACGAGGATGGCCACGACGACGAACTGACGCCGGGCGACGTCTCGGCGCTGGTCGCCTTTCAGGCGACACTGCCGTCGCCGGTCGAGGTCGTGCCGGACGATCCCGCCTGGCGCGAGGCGGCGGCACGCGGCGCCGGGGTGTTCGACGCGCTCGGCTGCGCCGCCTGCCACAAGCCGGAGCTGCCGCTCGACAGCCTGGTCTTCGCTGACCCCGCGCCCTACGACACGGCCGGGACGCTGCGGACCGGCGAGGTGCAGACGCCGGCGGTCTACGACCTCGACCTGCTCGACTGGGCGAAGACGCTGCCGCGCAACGACAAGGGCCAGTTCCTGGTGCCGATCTACGGTGACCTGAAGCGCCACGTGATCGCCGACGAGGAGGTCAACGCGCTCGCCAACGAGCTCCTGTCGCAGCGCTTCGTCGAGCGCGACACCTTCATCACGGCGGAGCTGTGGGGCGTCGCCTCGACGGCGCCCTATGGCCATCGCGGCGACATCACGACGCTCGACGCCGTGATCCGCGCCCATGGCGGCGAGGGCCGGGCGTCGCGCGACGCCTATATCGCCGCCGACGAGGGTGATCGCTCGGCGCTGATCGCCTATCTCAAGACGCTGGCGATCGAGCCATGATCAGGATCGCGGCCGCCCTTGCCCTGCTTGCCGCCATGGCCGGCGCCGCCGCCGCCGACCCGGCGCCGCCGATCACCTCGGACGTGCCGCATTTCGTCGAGGAGGCGGCCGCCGCCGGCATCGACCATGCCTATACCGGGCCGTGGGAATATTTCGTCGGCGGCGGGGTCGCGACCTTCGACTGCGACGGGGACAGGCGGCCGGACCTGTTCATGGCCGGCGGCTCGAGCCCGGCCGCGCTCTATCGCAACCGCAGCGCAACGGGTAGCGCCCTGGCCTTCGAAAAGGTCGACCTCAAGATCCCCGAAGAGGACGGCAAGCGGGTGCTCGGCGCCTATCCGCTCGACATCGACAATGACGGTTTCATCGACCTCGCGGTCCTGCGGCTCGGCAACAACCTTCTCCTCAAGGGCGGGCCGGACTGCAGCTTCGAGATCGCCAACCGGGCCTTCTCCTTCGACGGTGGCAAGGACTGGACGACGGCCTTCGCGGCGAACTGGGAGTCGAACCAGCGCTACCCGACCCTCGCCTTCGGCAACTATGTCGACCGCCATGCGCCCGGCGCGCCATGGGGTACCTGCGCCGACAACGAGCTGCTGCGCCCGGCGCCGGCAGATGGCCCGGTCTATGACGACCCGATCCGGCTGACGCCCGGCTATTGCACGCTGTCGATGCTGTTCACCGACTGGAACCAGTCGGGC
>JAGRKY010000768.1 GCA_020442095.1 Bauldia sp. | reverse complement strand
GCCTATGTCCGGCTGAAGGCGGACACGACGATCCCGATCTGCCAGAGCGAGCGGGTCTTCACCCGCTTCGGCTTCCGGCCGTGGATCGAGAAGAACGCCGCCGACATCATCATGCCCGACCTGTCGTGGTGTGGCGGGCTGACCGAGGGGCGCAAGATCGCGGCGATGGCCGACACCGCCTACCTGCCGGTGACCTGCCACGACACCATCGGCCCGGTGGCGCTGTGGGCGGCGACGCATCTCCTGATGCATGTGCCCAATGCGCTGATGATGGAGACCGTCCGCAGCTATATCGACGGCTGGTATGACGACGTCGTCACCGACCGGATTACGGCCGCCGACGGCCACCTGTCGCTATCCGACAGGCCAGGGCTCGGCACCCGGCTCCGCGACGACTTCACCGACCGGCCGAATGCGCGGGTCGAGGTGACCTCGGAAGAAAACCTCAAGGCCTGGTGAGCGGGGGACGGGACGGCATGGAACCCTTCGCGATCCGCTATACGGGCGACTACCTGAACGAAGACGGCGCGATCGGCGTCGGCGACATCGCCCTCGACTATTACGAGGGGGTGCCGTTCGTCGGCTACGGTTTCCTCCGCGACCAGAGCCCGGCACCGGGCGACGCGACCTACTGGGACCGGCTCTATTCGCTGGAGATCGAGCCCCACCACGTCGCCGAGGCGAACGGCATCGTCATCTTCCGGCCCTGGGTCAAGGCATCCGCCTTCGCCAACGGCGCCGACAACCTCGTCGTCATCGGCCGCGCCGGTGCCGGCACCGACAAGATCGACATGGCAGCCTGCACGGCCAACGACGTCGCCGTATTTAACGCGCCGGACGCGCTGACCCACGCGACGGCCTCCTCGGCCTTCCTCTTGATGCTGGCGCTCGCCAAGCGGCTGCCCGAGCAGGAACGCCTGGCGCGGACCGGCCGCTGGGACCTGCAGGCCGAGACCATGGGCGCCGACCTGCCGGGCAAGACGCTCGGTATCGTCGGGCTCGGCGCCAGCGGCCGCGAACTGGCCCGGCTGGCAGCCCCCTGGGGGATGAAGCTGATCGCCTATTCGCCACGCGCCGAGCCGGCCGCGGCGGCAGCGCTTGGCGTGACCCTCGTGCCGACCATCGAGGACGTCTTCGCCGGGTCCGACTTCGTCAGCCTCCACAACCGGCTCGACGAGACGACCCGCAACTCGATCGGCGAGAGGCATTTCCGGCTGATGAAGCCGGGTGCCTGCTTCATCAACGTCGCGCGCGGCGAGATCGTCGACCAGGTCATATTGGCGACGGCGCTGCGGGAGCGCTGGTTCGCCGCCGCCGGGCTTGACGTCTTCGAGCATGAGCCGCTGCCGCTCGACGATCCGCTGCTCGCCCTCGACAATGTCATCCTGACGCCGCACTGGCTGCCGGCGACCCGCGACGCCGCCCATCTCGCCACCGTCGCGATGTCGGAGGGCATGCTGAAGGCGGCGCGGGGGATCGTCCCCGACAATATCGTCAATCCGGATGTGCTTGACCGCCCGGGATTTCAGGCGAAGCTCGCTCGTTTCCGCGCCAACGCAGGCTGACCGGCCGGCGCGCCACCAGAGGAAAAACCCGTGTTCCGCCCCAACCGCCTCAAAGCCCGCATCCTCGCCGGCGAGAAATGCTTCGGCACCTGGCTGCAAAGCGCGTCGCCGACCTTTGCCGAGATGGCCGCGATCGCCGGCTTCGATTTCTTCATTGTCGACCAGGAGCACGGGCCGGGCGGCCTGCAGGATGCGATCGACATGATGCGGGCCGCTTCCGGTGGCGAGGCGACGATGGTGCTCAGGGTGCCGTCGTCGGATCCGGTCTATCTCAAGCGGCTGGTCGATGCCGGCCTCGAGGCGGTGCTGGTGCCGATGGTCGAGACCGCCGACGAGGCCCGCGCGATCGTCGCCGCCTGCCGTTTCCCGCCGCGCGGCACCCGCGGCAATGCCTGGGACATCACCCGCTCGTCGAGCTACGGGCTGCAGCAGGATTATTACGACCGGGCCGACGACAACTTCCTGATCATCGTCCAGATCGAGACGGCGAAGGCGGTGGAGAACGCGGCCGAGATCGCCGCGGTCGACGGCGTCGATGTCGTCTTCATCGGCCCGACCGATCTCTCGGGCAGCATCGGGTTGCCCGGCCAGACCGGCGCGCCGGAAGTGGAGGCGCTGATCGACAGGGCGATGACGGCGGCGCGCGACGCCGGCAAGCCGCTTGCCAGCGTGCCGCGCATCGGCCGGAGCTGGCAGCAGGTCTTCGACGACGGCTTCGCGATGGTCGCGGCCGGCAGCGAGATATTCTATTACCGCCAGGCGATCACGCGGCTGATGACCGAGTGGCAGAGCCACCGCGGCGAGGACGCGGCGCCGTCGGACGGCGGCAAGGGCGGGTATTCGGGCTGACTGCCCGACTGCCCGATCTCCTCCCGTCAGAGATCAGAACATGTAGCCGGCGGTCCAGCCACCATCGACCATCAGCAGATGGCCGGTCATGTAGGAATTCTCCGGCGCGGCGAGGAAGAGGATCCCTTCGGCGATCTCCTCGCCGGTCGCCGGGCGACCGAGCGGGATATGCTTCATGAACTCCGCCGTCTGCGCCCGGAACGACCCGTCCTCGCCGTAGAAGAGCTTCCGGGTGCCCTCGGTCATCACCGAGCCCGGCGCGATCGTGTTGACGATGATCCCCTTCGGCCCGAGCTCCAGCGCCATCGCCCGGGTGAGATGGATGACGCCGGCCTTGGCAGCGGCGAAGGCGCATTGCAGCCGCATGGCGGTAACGCCGACCACCGAGGCGATGTTGACGATCCTGCCGCCGCCGGCCGCGATCATCGGCTTCGCCGCGGCCTTGCTCATCAGGTAGAGGCCGTCGAGGTCGATGCCGATGATCCGATGCCATTCCTCGACCGGAAAGGCATCGATATCGACGCGATCCTTGAAGGTGTTGACGCCGGCATTGTTGACCAGGATGTCGAGCCGGCCGAAGGCGTCGAGGGTCGCGGCGATGGCGGCGTCGATCGCCGCCTGGTCGCGGATGTCGACGGTGGCGGCAATCGCCCGCGGCAATTCGGCCGCGACCTCGCGCGCGCCGTCGCCGTTGATGTCGGCAACCACGATCGCGGCGCCGCAATCCGCCAGCCGGCGGACGGTGGCCCGGCCGATTCCGCCGGCGGCGCCGGTGACGAAGGCGACGCGGCCCCCGAGATCAACGTCCATGCGGCTTCCTCCCGCTCAGCATGCTCATCATCAGAAATCCCGGGCGTAGCCGACCGACCAGCCGCCATCGACGGTCATGACATGGCCGGTGGTGTAGGTGTTCGCCGGATCGGCGAGGAACAGCGCGGCATTGGCGATCTCGGCGGGCGTTCCCGACCGCTTGAGCGGCGAATGCCGGACGAAACGTTCGCCGGCATCGTCGACGCCGCCGACCGCCAGCGCGTTGACCGCGACGCGGGGCGCCAGTTCCATGGCGAGCGTCCGCGTCAGGGAGGCAAGCGCCGCCTGATGGGCCGAAAAGGACGCCGCGTTGCGGAGCGGCACGACGCCCGCGGCGGAGATCACATGGACGATCCGCTCGGCCGAGGACGCGACGGCGCGGGCGGTCGCTTCGAAGGTCGCAGCCTCGTCCCGGCCGTCTCCGGGGTCCGACAGGTTCGCAGCGACGGCATCGCTGATATGGACGAACAGGAAAGCGCGCGATGCGGCGGCGACGGCTTCTTTCGCCGACGAGGCCTCGATGACGGTGGCGCCGCTCGCCGACAGGGCGGCGACGATCGCCTGTCCGACCGTACCCTGCCCGCCGATGACCAGCGCGGTCCTGCCTTCGGCCGCTATCTTCATGCACCATCCTCCCGTGTGGTCGCGTCGGCGGTGTCGGCCACCTTCGGCACGGCGACGCCGTATTTCTCCGCCGACTCGCCGAGCGCCTTCCAGGTCACCCGGTCGACGGGTATGCCGTTTTCCCGCCGGCGCCTGGCTTCCGCATGTTCGGGGTCGCCCGGCGCCATTACCTTTTGGCCGGGATGGCCGGGCTCGTTGCGGAGATCGCGGAGGAAGGCGGCGATACGCGCATCGAAGGCAGTGAGCGCCTGGAAGGCAGCCGGATTGAGGATGAGGAAGAACTGGCCGATCGGGATCGGCTTGCTGAAATCCGGCCCGCTGAACGGGGCCATCGTCGCGCTGTGGCCCATGCCGGTGAAGGCCGAGCAGAGGATGTCGACCATCGCCGCGAGGCCGGAGCCCTTGTAGCCGAAGCCACCGCCGCCGAGCGACTGGAGCGCCACCGCCGCGTGGGGGTCCTCCGTGAAATGCCCATCCTTGTCGACGGCGACCTCCGGCGGCAGCGGCGTCCCGGTGGCGCGGCGGAGAAAGACGCGATTATAGGGAACCGCGCTGGTCGCCATGTCGAGCAGGATCGGTTCCTCGCCGGGAGCGGGAACCGCGAAGCTGATCGGATTGGTGCCGAAGAAGGCGCGGACCCCGCCATAGGGAACGACGGCCGGGTCCGCATGGGTCATGCCGATGGCGGCGAAGCCCTTGCGCGCCGCGGCAAGCGTGTAGACGCCGGTCGCGCCGTGGTGGGTCGAGCGGCCGACGGTGATCGCCGCGATGCCGCTTTCGGCCGCCATGGCGCAGCCTTCCTCGATCGCCCGATAACTCGCGCGATGGCCGAAGCCGTCGCCGGAATCGACATGGCCGACGGCCGGCGCCTTCCGCTCGAAGGTGACGGTCGGGTTTAAGTTGATCCGGCCGCCCTCGACCATCTGCATGTACCAGGGCACGAGCCTGATGCCATGGGTGTCGACGCCACGCGACGAAGCGTCGATCACCGAGCGAGCGACAGCCGCCGCGCTCGGCTCGTCGGCACCCGCCGCGGCAAGCAGGTCGTGGACGTAAAGCGTCAGGTCCTCAGCGGTCCCGAGCTTCCCCTCTATGTGTTCAATGGCCATGCAATCCCCCCAGTTCCGGCCGGCGTCCGATCAGACGATCAGCCGGAGCGGTATCTCCATGGCATCCTTGAAGGCGAGGAGGAGGTCTGCGGCGGCGGTGTCGTCGATCAGCGTCGGATCGTAGCTGAAAAGACAGTCGGCGCGATCCGAATCTGCGGTGCCGGCGACGACCAGCCGTGCCGCCGCGCCCTGGGGGACGGGCATGGCGACCGGCCGGAGACCGGCGCGGTCGATCCGGGAAAGGACGAGCACCGGTCCGTCGGCTTGGCCGTCTTCCGTCCCGCCTTCATTCCGCAAAGCCGCGATGGCACCAAGGGTCAGCCGCGCGAGGCCGGCCATCGGCCGGTCGCCGAAACGGATCACGGCATCCGGCAATGCCGACGTCCCACGAAGCGCCGCCGCGGTCGCCTTGAGGCAGACATCGGTGAGATCGATCGCCGGCTCGACGTCGCCGAACTGGGACAGGAGGCGCGCAATCGATTCAAGCGAGACCGAGGCGGCGATGGCCGCGGCAGAGGAATAAGACGTAGCAGGCGCATGAGATGTGGTGGCGGTTCCGGCTGCGGGGACGAAAGCAAGGACGTCCCTCCCCGTCAGGCGGCCGTTCGGCCCCGTTCCGCTCAATGCGGCGAGGGGAATGCCGCGCTCGCGGGCAAGGCGGCGGGCATAGGGTGTCGACGGGACGCGCGGTCCCGCTTGCTGGGCAGTCGACGCAAGCTTGGACGTCACGGCGGTTTCCTCCCGGTCCCGGTGTTTCTGGGTCAGGCCGGGCTGACGACGCCGATCCGGCCGCCCATCGGGACGACGGTCCCCGGCTGCTGTTCGATCGTCAGCCGCCCGGCTGCCGGCGCCTCGATCTCGACCACGGACTTGTCGGTCTCGATCTCGGCGACGAGCTCGCCCGGCTCGACCGCGTCGCCGTCGGCCTTGGTCCAGCGGACGATCTTGCCTTCGCTGATCGTCAGGTCGCCGAAGGGCATGGTGATCGGTTCGCCGGCGACCGACGACGCCGATGCCGCGGGCGGCGGCG
>JAGRKY010000767.1:2060-7214 GCA_020442095.1 Bauldia sp. | reverse complement strand
TATAGCTGGCTGATGGAACCGACAGTGGAACGCGTTCGTGCCGGCGAGACGGTCGGCTTTCGCTCGGCGATGGCAAGCCCGCGGCCGGGCGCGAGCCAGGTCGCGTTGACCCTCGCCGAACGCGGCGACCCAGCCGTCATGGAGCGCTGATGCCACGGATACGCGGCCGCGACCTCAGGGTCCTCTACGACGCGCCGACAATTGCCGCCCGCAATATCGAACTCGCGCAGGAGATCGCGACGGCGGGCTATGTCGATCTCGTCGTCGTCTCGATCCTCAAGGGAAGCTTCATCTTCGCCGGGGACCTGATTCGGGCGCTGCATGGCGTCGGTCTCGCGCCGGAGGTCGAGTTCCTGACGCTTTCCAGCTATCGATCCGGGACCGAATCGAGCGGCGAGGTGACAGTGCTTCGCGACATCGATACCGATGTCGCCGGCCGCGACGTGCTGCTGATCGACGATATCCTCGAATCGGGGCGGACCCTCGCCTTCGCCCGCGACATGATGCTGTCGCGCGGCGCGCATCGGGTGGGGATCGCGGTGCTGCTCGAAAAGCCCGGCAAGCTCGCCCAGCCGCTGAAGGCCGACCATGTCGGCTTCTCCTGCCCCGACTATTTCGTCGTCGGCTACGGCATGGACGTCGCCCATGCCTTCCGGGAACTGCCTTTCGTCGGCGTGGTCGAGGACGGCTAGCCGTCGTCGGCGAGGTCGCGGGTCGCCGAGGCCGCAGGACCGGGGACCAGCGCCGGCCGGAAGGCCGGCTTGAGCTTGCCGGAATCGGCGGGAATCGCCCGATAGAGCTGCTTCGTCGCCTCGACGATGATCACCCCGGCAAAGGCCGGCCATAGCGAGACGCCGATCCGCTCCCAGTTGGTGCCGGTGCGCAGCCATGGCCGGCGCGCGATCGGCGGCACCGCCAGTGCCTCGGACCAGCCGAGCGGCGAGAACATCGCCTCGCGGAGCAGGGTCGTGAGCTGGGTGCGGGTGAAGGGGCGGCCATAGCCGAAGGGCGTCTTTTCCGCCCAGGCCCAGATGCCGCGCCGGTTCGGGACGACGAGGATGACGCGGCCGCCCGGCGCCAGCACCCGCCATATCTCGCGGAGCTGTTCGCGCGGGTTGTCGGCAACCTCGAGGCTGTGGACGACGAGGACGCGGTCAATGGTGGCGTCGGGAAGCGGCAGCGCTTCCGCGGCGACCAGGGCGGAAGCGTTGGGCCCGTCCGGCGGCCAGTTCACCACGCCCTGGCCGGCGGGCATGAAGGCGATGGCGCCCGAGGTGCCATTGGCAAGCCCGGCGAGATAGGGGGTCGCGTAGCCGATTCCGAGAAGCAGGTCGCCGGCCGGCGATGGCCAGTGCTTCTTGAGCCTCGTGCCGATCAGACGGCGGGCGATCCCGCCCAGCCGTTCTGCGTAGAAGGCCCTGAGGTCGACGACGTCGAGATACATGCGGCCTATTCTAAGGCATGAGTCCGAAGATGGGGTGACCACCGCGGAGCGGGTGGCCGTGGCGGTCGGCAGATGCTAGTCACAGGAAAATCGATGCTACCCGACGGAGTGCCCCGCAGCCATGGTCCTGAAAATCGAGCAATTCACCTGCCGGTCGGACAATTTCGGCGTTCTCATCCACGACACGGAGGCGAACGTCACCGCGTCGATCGATGCGCCGGAATTCCAGCCGATCGTCGACAAGCTCGCCGAGCTCGGCTGGAACCTCGACGAGATCCTGGTGACCCATCACCATGAGGACCACGTCGAGGCGAACCTCACCCTGAAGACCGCCTATGGCTGCACGATCACCGCGCCCGGCGGGGGAAAATCCAAGATTCCCGGCGTCGACCGGACGGTCAAACAGGGCGACACCTTCATGTTCGGGACGTTCGAGGTCCAGGTGATCGAGACGCCCGGCCACACGCTCGATCACATCGCCTATTACCTGCCGGCCGCGAAGGTCGCCTTCGTCGCCGACACGCTGTTCGCGCTCGGCTGCGGCCGCGTCTTCGAGGGAACGCCCGAGATGATGTGGGAGTCGCTGTCCAAGCTCGCCGCGCTGCCCGATGACACCACGATCTATTGCGGCCACGAATATACCCAGGCGAACGCCAAATTCGCGCTGACCATCGAGCCGGAGAATGCCGAGCTGGTGGCGCGCGCCGCCGAGATCGACCGGCTGCGCGGCGAGGGCAAGCCGACCCTGCCGACGACCATCGCCATCGAGAAGGCGACCAATCCGTTCCTGCGCGCCGATTCCCCGGAGATCCGGAAGCGGCTTGGCCTTGAGGATGCGCCGCAGGCGGCGGTCTTTGCCGAGGTCAGGAAGCGCAAGGACAATTTCTGAGCGAGAGGCGGATCGGGTCCGCAGCCGTCACCGGCGCCGGAGCGCGTCCTTCGAGGCAAGCGCGGCACCGCCGGTGATCAGTGCGGCGGCGACGGCGATCGACCAGGTCGGCATCGCATAGCCGGCAAGGATCAGGATGACGGTCGAGAGCAGCGGCGCGGCATAGGCACTGGCGCCGAGGATCTGGATGTCGCCGTGCTTGACGCCGTAGTCCCAGACGTAGAAGGCGGCGCCGACCGGCATCAGTCCGAGCCCGAGGACGGCGAGCCATTCGCCGGTGGAGGCCGGCCAGACCGTTTCCTCCAGCGCGAGATGGGCGACGCCGCTGAGCGCGGCCGTCGCCAGGCAGAAGCCCGCGACGGCGCCGGTGCCGACTGTGGCGAAACGCCGCGACAGGACCGAATAGGCCGACCAGGTGAGCGCCGCCGCCAGCGCCGCGGCATAGCCGGCGAGGAAGCGCGGATCGATGGTCAATTCACGCCCCCCGGAGACCACGACGAAGGTCCCGGCCAGGCCGAGCAGGGCGCCGGCCAGGTGGTACCAGCGCAGGCGCTCGCCCGGCAGCAGGGCCGAGAAGACGACGATCAGCAACGGCCAGAGATAGGAGATGAGGCTCGCCTCGACCGGCGGCGCCCCGCGCAACGCCGTGAAGTAGAAGAAATGGAAGCCGAATAGCCCGCCGACGCCGAGCAGCCAGGCACGCGCCGGCAGGGCGAGTTCGCGCAGGCGGCCGGTGGTCGCGATCCAGACGAGGCCGAGAAGGCCGCTGACCGCGAAGGCCATCGCCGTCAGCTGGAATGGCGGCACCCGGCCCGAGGCCGCGGTCAGCACCGCCAGCAACGACCACATCAGTACGGCGGTGAAGCCGATCAGGGTCGCGATTCTTCGGCTATCGGCCATTTCGTACTCCGGTCACAGCCATTGCGGGCAGTCCAAGCGAATTGCCGCAAAGACATAAAATCGATCAAAACAGGCGAGACATAGCGGGGCGAAAAAGCTAAGCATAGTGGGGCTGAGGGGCCAGAATCACACCTACCCGAGCGCGGGAACACGCTCGAGGAGAATGATGGCGAATACGATCAAAAGCGCGCTGTTCGTAGACTACGACAGTTTCCATCGCAGCCTCAAAGCCGCCAAGGAGGACGTTGCCGAGCTCCTGGCCCAGAGATCCGCGGCGCTGGTCGCCGCGATCGAGAGCGGGACCCTGGTGACGCCGCCGCTGGAGGAGGGCGACCGCCGGCGCAGCCTTATCCGGCGATGCTACGCGGATCCGAATCTCCTCGGCAGCAATCGCGCTGCCCTGATCGCCGCCGGCTTCGAGGTGATCGACTGCCCGACGCTCGAAGGCTGGCAGCGCAATTCGGCGGCGGTCCACATCGCCCTCGATACGATCGACGCGCTCGCCCATCCGACCGGGTATGAGGAATTCATCCTGCTGTCGGCCGATGCCGACATGACGCCGATGTTGCTCAGGCTGCGGGCGCATAACCGGTCGACGGTGATCTTCGCCAACGAGGTGACCGGGGCGAGCTACAAGGCGATCGCCGACGGCATGGTCGAACAGGGTCCGTTTCTCGCGCTGCTCGATGGCGACGAGATCGCGCCGGTCGAGGAGGAGCCCGAGCCGGAGGCCGCCGTGCCGGCCGGTGACCGGAGCGGGCTCGAGGCGCTTGCCCGCAAGATCCATGGCGCGACCAACGTGCCGATGTTCTCGCCGCGGACCTTCGCCGATCTCTTCCGTTTCCTGGCGCAGGAAATCGGCGAGAGCGGCTACCATTTCCAGCAGACCGCCGAGAATGTCACCGACAAGCTCGTCGAGGCGGGGCGCAACGTCAATCGCCGCCAGGTGCTCTTCGTGGTCAAGGGGCTTGCTCTCAAGGGGCACGTCTTCTCGACGACCGACACGCCGGAGCGGCTTGCCGAGGTGTTCCGCGAGCAGGTGCTCTACCTCGCCGGCAGCGCCGGGATCGAGATCACCGAGGAAGAAGCGGCCCTGCTTCCCGCCTGGATCGTCGGGCGTTCGGCCGCGCCACCACCGAAACCGGTCGCCACGCCTCCGTCGAAGACCGTCAGCCCCCCGGCCGCGACCGAAAAGAAGTCGCTGCTGCGGCGTCGCCCGGCCCGTCCGGTGACGGCAACGCCCGACGCCATGGAGGAGAAGGAACCGGCTGCCGAGGCGGTTCCGGCCAAGGCCGAGCCGGAAGCGAAGCCCGAACCCGAGGACAAGAAGCCGACGCCGGCGAGCGGCTCCTCGCACTTGCGGCGGCTCGCCGAGCTTCGCGCCGGTGGCGCGTCGCGGACACCGAGCCGGCTGGCGGCGCTGAGGGCCGGGAAGACCGCCGACAAGGAGAAGACGGCGCCCGCCGCTGCCGAGCCGTCAACGTCCAAGATGAGCGCGCCGGCATCGCGAACGGCCGCAAAGCCGGCGGCGGCGAAGAAGGATGCCGCGCCGGTCAAGGACGAACTGGAAAATTCGATCCTCGCCGCGATCGCCGAGGCGGTCGACGTGCTGGTCGAGGACGGTGGTTCGGCCAAGGACAAGGACGCGGATATCGTCGAAGAGTCGATCGAGGAGATCGATATCGAGGCGGAGATCGGGGAAATCATCGAGGCCGAAGCCGAGACCCCGGCAGTTGCCGAGGGACCCCCGCCCGATGCCGAGCCGAGCGAAGGCGGCGACAGCGACGACATCGGTGACGAGATCCAGCGGATCATCGCGTCCTACAGCAAGGCCCGCCAGCAGAATTAGCCGGCTTTGCCGGCCCGTCCGGTGTCAGGCCTGAGCCATGCGCGCCTGGAGCCAGGCGGTGATCCTGGCGGT
>JAGRKY010000767.1:0-1971 GCA_020442095.1 Bauldia sp. | reverse complement strand
CGATTCGGCGGTCAGGTCGGCAAAGGTCACCGGCTCGCCGCCATACTTCCTCGCAAATTCCGCCATCCAGCCGCGCTCGGGCACGACCAGCACCTTGCCGAGGGTCGTTGCCTCGACAAAGACGCCCGAGCCGGAGACCTCGTATCGCTCGCGATAAGGCAGGACGACGATGTCGAGGCGGTCGAGCATCGCGAAATAGTCCTCGGTCGGCACCATGCCCTCGACCAGCTCGACGGCGGGATCGTCGCGGATGGCGGCGACTTCCTCGTCGATGGCTCCGCCGACCAGCCGCGACAGCTTGGCGGGGTCGAGTTGCGCGGTCCAGGCGACGCGGTCGCCGAGGGCACGGCGTGTCGCCCGGATGACGCCCGGTACGAGGTCGGCGCCGCGTTCAAGCCGGGTGCCGCCGAGATAGCCGATCTGGAGCGGGCCGCCGCTATTCGCTCCGTGGGGCAGGGCGTGATCGAGGGCAAGGGCGGCGGCGACATAGGGGTAGAGCTGGATGTCGAATGCGCCACCGCCGAGTTCGACAAGCGTGTCGATCTGGCTCTGGGTCTCGCAATAGACAAGGAGATCGGCATTCTCCAGCTGGCGCAGGCTCTCGAAGGCTTCGGCGTAGATCGCGCCGGCGATCCCGGCCCGGGTGGGATGGGCGCCGAGATTGGAATCGACGATGCCGATGATCAACGACGTCCCGTCGGCCCGGTGATTGCGCTGCATCCAGCGGGCCAGCCCGAGGATCGTCGTATTGCGCATGGTGTGGAAGATGAAGAGGCGGCCGGAAGCCGGCATCTGGCGGTCGAGTTCGGCCTCGAAATACCGGTTGACGTTGCGGTGCCACTGGAGGTCGTCGAAGGGAAGCTCGCCGGTATACATCCGCGTCGTGATCGCCGGGCGGAAATTGAAGCCGAGTTCCGGAGCCGGGAAGCCGGCGTCGCAGGCGCCATAGAAGGTCACCGGGAGCCCGAGGGTCCGGCAGACCCGCCAGTAGAAGAGGTTGTTGTTGAAGTTGTGCCCGTGACCTGTGTCCGGGGCGAAGGCCGGGTCGACGACGATCGCGTGCGGCCCGCCGGTCTCGGCCTCCTCCGCTGCCGGCGGGGCCTCCATATGGGCGAGTGCGGTGTCGATCTCGCCGAGCCAGACGAGCGCATGCCAGATCGGCATCCACCGCTTTTTCGGCTTCGGCTCGTCGGGATTGGCGAGCAGCGCCTTGAGGCTTGCGGCGAATGACGGCAGCCGTTCCCGGTCGTTCAGTTCGACCGCCTGCTGGAAGCCGCGGCGGATCGCGCGGCCGTTGACCGGGCCGGTATCGAGCGCCTCGAGCAGGAGCCGGTAGCTCCGCTCGGTCTCGCCGGCGCGGGTCAGCGCGTCGACCAGCCGCACGCGGTTTCCCTGGCCGGAAGCGATGGCATAGGCCGCCTCCCGTTCCCGGACGGCGTTCGTCCAATCGCCCTGCTTCTCGAAGGCATCGGCCCGGGCCCGGTGCTTATCGAGAGCCTGCTTCCGGTCGTTCCTGGAATCTGCCACCCGATACTCGCCAAAGGACTCGCCGCTCAAGGGCGCCGAACGCATGCGCCCTTGATTCCGGTGGGGTCCCACCGGAATCTCCATATCCTTATGCCGGCTAAAGGCCGGCCGCAAAGGCTTATCCGTTGGCTATATACTGGCCGCCGTTGATCGTCAGCACGGAGCCTGTGAAAAAGGCCGCGGCGTCCGTTGCCAGATAGGCGACGAGGGCCCCGATCTCCGCGGCCTTGCCGAGGCGGCCGACCGGTATCTGGGCGATGATGCCTTCCAGCACCTTCTCGGGGACGGCGGTGACCATGTCGGTCTCGATATAGCCCGGACAGATGCAGTTGACCGTGATCCCCTTGCGCGCGTTTTCCTGGGCGAGCGCCTTGGTGAAGCCGATCACGCCGGCCTTGGCGGCCGAGTAATTGGCCTGACCCATCTGCCCCTTCTGGCCGTTGA
>JAGRKY010000766.1 GCA_020442095.1 Bauldia sp. | reverse complement strand
CCGTCGATATTCATCGCGCAGGAGCCGCAGACGCCTTCCCGGCAGGAGCGGCGGAAGGTCAGCCCTGGATCGACCTTGCTCTTGATCCAGATCAGCCCGTCGAGAACCATCGGCGCGCAATCGTCGACATCGACGAAATAGGTGTCGATGACCGGGTTCTGCCCCTTGTCCGGATCGTAGCGGTAGATCCGGAACTCGCGGACCTTGCCGCCGGATTTCGGCTTGTCCCACACCTTGCCCTGGTGGACCCGCGAATTCTTGGGCAGCGTGATTTCGACCATTCTCAACACCTTCCCTGCCGTCTTCCGCGGGCGCGGCCGGCGCCTTGCGGAGACTGTGACGACGGCCGTGACCGCCTGCCTTGCCGACAGGACGACATTATCGCCTGTCCTTCCTAATAACCAGCTTCAGGCCCGACCAGACCGCATCGATCGCCGCGACCTTCACGTCGACCAGGTCGCCCTTCAGCGCCTCCGCCCGGATGACGTCCTCGGTGACGTCCGTCAGCACCTTCGAGGCCTTCTTCGGCCAGGAGACCCAGATCATCCCGTCCGCCCTGATCGCCGAGCCGAGGCCCGTGAGGCCGCCTTCGATATCCGCGCGCCGTTTCGTGAAGGCGTGGATCAGGTCGAAACGCCGCGCGCCGAATCCGGCCCGCCAGCCGTCGAACCGCTCGACGCTGGCGAAGTCGGGCCATTCGGCAAGCGTCCCGCATTCGGGCGGCAGGGCGACAAAAGCCGCCGCCATCCCCGGCTTGAAGCCGAGCTTCGCGGCAACCGGCTTTCCGGAATAACCGGCCGTCGCCATCTCAGAACTCGTAGCCGAAGGCATCGATCTCGTTCGCGTACCATCGCGCGACCAGGTCGCGCGTCTCGTCGTCATAGAAGTCGCGATAGTGGCTGCGATCCCGGCGAGTGTGACCCTTGGCGCCGGGAAGCGCAACGTCGCCCCCGATGCCAAGCTCCGCGCAGACCTCGCCGAGCTCGCCCTCAAGATCCTCGTACTGGATCACCCGGTCGACCGCGATCCGGTCGTCGATCGTATAGGTCCACCAGTTCTTCATCCGCGCCGAGCGGAAGGCCTTGCCGCGATGGCGCGGCGACAGCATGAAGGTGCGGAAGTCGGGTTGCGGCTTCGCATGGCGGGTCCGCCAGAAATAGAAGGAGACCTGCCGGTCCCAGGGATTCCGCTCGATGGTGAATTTGTAATAGTTCCGCCAGGTCTCCTCGCCGGCCATCTTGCGCACCTGCCATGCCGGCATGTGGTTGTAGTAGCCGTAGATCTGCGGGAAGTGATGGCGGAACTCGCCGGGAAGCCGGACGCCGAGCTTGCCGAGGCCGAGGGCGTAGTTCCGCGCCGGCGAATCCTTCCGCTTCCTTTCCTCCGGCCGGCTGAGCGGCGCCAGGATGTCATCCGGCCCGCATACCGGCGACAGCGCCAGCTCCGTGCTGGTGCCGCCGGTCTTCGCGGTCTTCAGGAAGATGAAGCGGTACTTATGGCTGAGGATCATGTCTGACGCGGCCGCTGCCCGACCCGCCGCTCAATACACCCGCGCCTTGGGCTGAATGTACTGGATGTCGTTGGTCAGCGTGTAGGTATGGACCGGGCGATCGTCGAGCCGCACCGTGTGCTTTTCCGGATCGATATAGGACAGGGTGTGCTTCATCCACGTCCCGTCGTCGCGGTCCGGATAGTCCTCGCGGGCATGCGCGCCGCGCGACTCGGTGCGGTTCAGCGCCGACTGCACCGTCACCATCGCCTGGACGATCAGGTTGTCGTATTCGAGCGTCTCGACCAGGTCCGAGTTCCAGATCAGCGAGCGGTCGGTGATCTTGATGTCGTCGCTCCCCTTCCAGATTTCCTGGACGCGGTCGCGGCCGTTCTGGAGAACCTCGCCGGTCCGGAAGACCGCGCAATCCTCCTGCATCGCCATCTGCATCTTGAGCCGCAGCTCCGCCGTCGGCGTCCCGCCATCGGCGTAGCGGAAATGGTCGAGCCGGGCGACGGCGTTCTCGCCGGCATCCTTCGGCAGGTCGCGATGCTTCTCGTTCCGCTCGATCGTCTCGGCGCAGCGCAGCGCAGCCGCGCGGCCGAACACGACGAGATCGATCAGCGAATTGGAGCCGAGGCGATTGGCGCCGTGCACGGACACGCAGGCGGCTTCGCCGAGCGCCATCAGGCCGGGCACGACGACATCCGGGTCGCCGTTCTTCTTGGTCAGGACTTCGCCGTGATAGTTCGTCTGGATGCCGCCCATGTTGTAGTGGACGGTCGGCAGCACCG
>JAGRKY010000076.1 GCA_020442095.1 Bauldia sp. | reverse complement strand
GCTGGTAGAACGGCCCGCAGAGCAGTTCGCCGCCGGCGGCCTCGAGGCAGTCGATCGCCCATTTGAGATGGGAGAGCCCGGCTTCACGCACCTTCGGGTCGGAGCTGGTGCAGTCATGCTCCTTGTCGGGGATCACGCAGACCGCGGTCGCCCGCAGGCCGTTGTTCTTCAACTCGCGGCCAACCGGCTCGTATTCCTCGGGCGTTCCGCCGAAGAGCGGCAGTTCGGCGCCGTCATAGCCGGCCGCCTTGATCTTGGCGATTAGCGGGAAGTGTTCCTCGGTGAGCTGGCTCGCCCACAGAAGCATGTTGAAGCCGAGTAGCATTTGGTTGTTCCCCCCTTTGATTATTTCTCCCGATTGTAGGTGTTTGTCGGCTTTTGGCTAGCCTCGCGGGTTCGTCAGGAAGTCGCCGTTGACGAGGTTCCTCAGCCGCCCCTCGCGCAGGTACATCACCGCCGTCTCGACGGCGAGCCGCCGGGCGTCGGCCGCACTTTCCGGGCTCGACCAGGCCGAATGCGGCGTCATGATCAGCCGGCCGTCGAGCCGCGAGCCTTCGAGGTTCCGGTAGGCGGCGACGATCGCGTCGTCGGCGCGCGGCGGCTCGGCCGGCAGGACGTCGATCCCGGCGCCGCCGATCCTGCCCCCCTCGATCGCTGCGACCAGCGCCGGCACGTCGACGATGCCGCCGCGCGCCGTGTTGATCAGCAGCGCCGACTCCTTCATCGCCTCGAATTCGGGCGCGCCGATCATGTTCCGGGTCTCCTCGGTCAGCGGGCAATGGAGGCTGACCACGTCGCTCTCGGCGAGGAGATCGTTCAGCGACTTCACGCGACGGACACCCGTCGCGATCTCGATGCCGGCGACCGCATAGGGATCGTAGGCGATCACCTCCATGCCGAAAGCCTTCGCCCTGAGTGCCGCGGCGATGCCGATCCGGCCGAGCCCGACGACGCCGAAGACCTTGCCGCGCATCCGCCCGACCAGCGGCGTGTGGTTCGCGTCGAAGCGGGTGACGAAATTCGCCACCGGGTCCTGCTGCAGCTCCTTGTGATAGACGGTCAGCGCACGGCGGAGCGCCAGCATCAGCGCGATCGCATGGTCGGCGACCTCGCTCGTCCCGTAGTCCGGCGTGTTGCAGACCGGGATGCCCGCCCGGCCCGTCGCCTCGAGGTTGATGTGGTCGAAGCCGACGCCGGCGCGGACGATGATCCGGCAGCGCGGGATCAGCGAGACGAAGGCCTCGTCGACCGCCATCTCGTGCCAGATGACGATGCCATCGGTCTCGGCAAGCAGATCTTTCGGCAGCTTGTCGGGGGACCGTTCGCGGAAGATGTCGAAGACCACGTTTTCGCCGGCAGTCAGCCGCTCGATCGTCCCGTCGTCGGGATATTGCGCGTCTGGCGTGAAAAGTCGCAGGCGGTCAGGCATCGTGGTTCCTCCGGTCTTCTTAAGTCGTTGGCGTGTATGAGGCGCCGGCGATCATCCGGCAATTGCGGGCCGATATTGACGTTTGCACCACACCGGACTTCGATACCCATGCTAAGAAGGCGGCGCGGTGCGGCACCGGGGGATACCAGAAGCGCCACGTTTCCGACAGGCCCGCAAGAACAAGACACCAAGGGGGGAATCACGATGGATCCATTTCAGCGACGCAAGCTTGGCCGGTCCGATGTCATGCTGCCGCAATTCGGCTTCGGCGGCGCACCGCTCGGCGACCTGTTCACCAAGGTGAGCGATGCCGATGCCGTGGCGACGCTGTCGGCGGCCTGGGATGCAGGCGTCCGCTACTACGACACCGCGCCGTGGTACGGGCGCGGGCAGAGCGAGCACCGGATCGGACGCGCGCTCTATAGCCGGCCGCGGAACGAGGTCATCGTCTCCACCAAGGTCGGCCGGATTCTCAGGGCGCCCGCCAATCCCGACACCTTCGACACCGGGATGTGGGCCGGCGGCCTCTCCTTCGATATCGAGTGGAACTACAGCTACGACGGCATCATGCGGGCCTATGAGGACAGCCTCCAGCGCCTCGGCATGAACCGCATCGACATCCTGATCATCCACGACCTCGACTGGTGGCATCACCAGACCGACGCCAAGGTCAACGCCTATCTGGCGCAGCTCGGCGCCAGCGGCTTCCGCGCGCTGGAGGAGCTCAAGGCGCATGGCCTGATCGGTGCGATCGGCGCCGGGGTCAACGAACTGCGCACCATCCCCGCCTATCTCGATATGGTCGACCTCGATTTCTTCATGCTGGCGCTGCGCTACACCCTCGGCGAGCAGGATACGCTGGAGCGCGAACTGCCGATGTGCGCCGAGCGCGGCGTCGGCTTCATCGTCGCGGGCGTCTTCTCGTCGGGCCTCTTCGCCACCGGGCCGGTCGCGGGCGCGAAATACAACTATTCCGACGCGACGCCGGAGCAGCTCGAGCGGGCGCGGCGAATCGAAGCGGTGTGCAAGAGCTACGATGTGCCGCTCGCCGCGGCGGCGCTTCAGTTCCCGCTGCATCACCCGCTGGCGGCGGCGGTGATTCCGGGCGGCTTCAAGCCCGAGCATGTCACCGCCAATCTCGCGCTGTTCCGCCACGAGATACCCGCCGGGCTGTGGAGCGACCTGAAGTCGGAAGGCCTCATTCGGGCCGACGCGCCGACCCCGTAGCAGCCGCCGCGGATTCCCCCGGCGCGGATTCCGCGGCAAAGAACCGGCTTCGCCGTCGAAGCATATTCGGCTACCCTTGACTTGAATCAAAGTCGACGGCGGGGGCTGTCGTAAATCTCGCTTCGAATCTGGGGCAGCGCCGGCAAGGGGGACGCATGGCGAATCCGACAAACGTCAGGAAGTCATTCACGCATGGCGAGATCGGCCTCGCCATTGCGCTGACGATTCTGGCTCTCTTCTCGCTCATCGTCGCCGGCAAGGCGCATTCCAGCGCCTACTCCTTCCACGCGATGCTCTTCGCGTTGGTTTCGGGCTATTTCGTCTACAAGATCATCGACCGCTTCTATTCGCGGCCGGCGGAACTGCCGCCGCTCGAGATCGACGGCAAGCCCAACTACAATTACGGGCCGGTCAAGTTCGCGACGATCGCCGCCCTCTTCTGGGGTGTCGCCGGTTTCACCGTCGGCCTCTACGCGGCCCTCGAGCTCGCCTTTCCGGTCCTCAATTTCGATCTGCCGTGGATCAGCTTCGGCCGCATCCGCCCGCTCCACACCTCCGCGGTGATCTTCGCCTTTGGCGGCAACGTGCTGCTCGCGACTTCGTTCTACGTCGTGCAGCGGACCTGCCGCGCGCGGATGGTCGGCGACCTTGCGCCGTGGTTCGTGGTGATCGGCTACAACTTCTTCATCGTCATCGCCGGCACCGGCTATCTCCTCGGCATCACCCAGTCGAAGGAATATGCCGAGCCCGAGTGGTACAGCGATCTCTGGCTGACCATCGTCTGGGTCGTCTACCTGATCGTCTTCATGGGCACGATCCTGAGGCGCAAGGAGCCGCATATCTATGTGGCCAACTGGTTCTTCCTCGCCTTCATCCTGACGATCGCGGTCCTCCACCTCGGCAACAACGCCGCGATCCCGGTCTCGGTCTTCTCGTCGAAGTCCTACATCGTCTGGGCCGGCGTCCAGGATGCCATGGTCCAATGGTGGTACGGCCACAACGC
>JAGRKY010000765.1 GCA_020442095.1 Bauldia sp. | reverse complement strand
CCATGTCGAGGATGACATTGGCGCCGGCGCCGCCTGTCGCCCGCTTGACCTCCTCGACGAAATCCTGGGTCTTGTAGTTGATCGCGACGTCCGCGCCGAGGTCGCGGCAAGCCTGGCATTTCTCGTCGCTGCCGGAGGTGGTGATCACCCGCGCGCCGGCGACCTTGGCGAGCTGGATCGCGCTGGTCCCGATGCCGGACGTGCCGCCATGGATGAGGATGACGTCGCCGACCGACAGCCGGCCGCGCTCCATGATGCTCGGCCAGATGGTGAAAAAGGTTTCGGGAACCGCGGCGGCCTCCTGGATGGAGAGGCTCTTCGGTTTCGGCAGGGCATTCGATTCATGAACCTTGGCGAATTCCGCGTAGCCGCCACCGGGCAGCAAGGCGCAGACGATGTCGCCTTCGGCGAAGCGGGCCGCTCCGTTGCCGAGCGCGACGACCTCGCCGGCGACTTCGAGGCCGGGGATGTCGGGCGGCGCACCGGGCGGCGGCGGGTACTGGCCGCGACGCTGCATGATGTCGGGGCGGTTGACGCCCGCCGCGTGCACGCGGATCAGGATTTCTCCGTCGCCGGGGCGCGGCAGGGGACGCGCTTCGGGGATGAGCATCTCGGGGCCGCCCGGCGCGCGGATCACGATCGCGGTCATCGTATCAGGAAGCACGGCCATGATCGGGGTCCTTGTCGGTTTCGGCTGTGGCCCGGATGGATCGTCCCGATCTATCGGTTACCCCCGGCGATGACAATCGGCATGCGGTGGAATAGCCTCGGCGGGAGGAGAAGAGGGCGATGGCGATATCCGAAGACGACGTACCGAAGAAAAAGGCGAGCCACGCTGTCGGCGAGGATTTGTCGACCCTGTCGGTTGACGAGCTCGAGGAGCGGATAGGGCTCCTCAGGGGCGAAATCGAGCGGCTCGAGGAAGCGATCGGCGCCAAACGCGCCAGCGCGGACGTCGCGGCGTCCTTCTTCAAGAATTAGCCGGCCCCGGTTTCCCGCAACGGGACAGGCATGAGGGATTCGGACGGTGGCGGGCTCAGATTCCGTTAACCTGTTAACCCGTCCTTAAGCTTTACAGGCGTTTACTGAAATTCATCCAGTCATCTGGATTCGAGTGGCTCCTGTCCACTCTGTTTGACGCCTCCCTGTTAAAACTCTTTAGAGCCGCTTGAAGCGGCTCTTTTTTTGTCCTTGCCACCATGCGTCTGACGTGGGACGACGGCACGAAGTTTGCCGCGTTTCCTGATACCTGTCCCAATCAGGGACAATCAGGAAACCGTCACGATCCGATTTTCAGATGGCCGACGAACAGACCGATATCAATCAGCCCATTCTTTTCGCCCAGCGCCTCGCGGGCTCGGACGTCTTCCGCTCGTTGTTCAAGGAGGGGATGGCGCTGGTCGAGGAGACCGCCAACTACCTCGATGGCGATGGCCGCGCGGAATCGCGGGAACTGTCCCGGTCGGGCTCGCTGAGCTATGCGACGGAATCCATGCGCCTGACCACGCGGCTGATGCAGCTCGCCTCCTGGCTGCTGCTGCAGCGTGCCGTGAATGACGGGGAGATGTCGGCCGAGCAGGCAAGCCTCGAAAAGGCCAAGGTCAAGCTCGGCGGAATGGCGACCGCGACCGAAGGGGCGGGTTGGGACGAGCTGCCGGAACGCCTCAGGGAGCTGATCCTGCGGTCGATCAATCTCCGCGAGCGGATCAGGACCATCGAGCAGGCGGCACGCCCCGGCGTCCAGCAGGATCAGACGGAGAATCCGGTCGCCCGCCAGATCGACCAGATCGCCCGCGCATTCGGTTCCAGCTAGCAGGCGGCCAACAAAAAAGGACCCGGTTTCGCGGGTCCTTTTCGTATTCCGACGTTTCTGAAGCGATCGGGATCAGTTTCCCATCAGCCCCTTGTACCGGTTCTTGAAGCGCGACACGCGGCCGCCGCAGACGACCAGGTGCTGGCTGCCGCCGGTACAGGCCGGGTGGGTCTTCGGGTCGATGTCGAGCGTC
>JAGRKY010000764.1 GCA_020442095.1 Bauldia sp. | reverse complement strand
TCGCCCAATCTAGGATCGCCTCGATGCGTCCGCGGATGCGGCTAGCCGTTTCGGGTTTTTCATTCCAGATCGGTTCCAACACCTGCAGCACGGCGCCTGTGTCGACGTCCGCGACGGGCAATTCGCCGATTATCGGATAGACGTAGGTCGCCAGGGTCGATCGCCATTGTGCTTCGTGCTTGGCGTTTTTCCAGGATCCGGCATGTGCGTCGATCAGACGTTCGCCGCACTGACGAAACGTGACGCCTCGCATTGCGGCGAGGCGAGCCGTTGCGCGGTCCTCCCGTTTTTGATCGAGCGGATCAGTGCCGCTGCGGATCAGCTCACGCGCCTTTGCCGCCGCGTCACGCGCTTTGGCCAGCGATACGTCGGGGAACGGCCCCAAGCCCATGAATCGCTCTTTGCCTGTGACGGGTGACGTATAGCGGAAAATCCAGGATCGATTTCCGTTCCTATCCACGTCGAGTCTGAGTCCGCCGCCATCGGTTAGGCGGTCGCCGGGCTTCGCGTCGCGCGCTTGCGCAGTGGTCAGTTTATGGAGCTTTGCCAAACCCACGTCCTAACTGTTCCGCCAATACCACGGATAAATCCACGGCTACATAGCCGGATCTTGACATACTTCGGCGGACAATGGAAGACAGACAACAGGCCGGAATGGCGGAAATACGCGGGTTAAACTGACGATATCGGACGTGGGGAGACTTGCCAAATCAGGCGGGTGGCGGATGGGGTGGGATTCGAACCCACGGAACGGTTGCCCGCCCGGCGGTTTTCAAGACCGCTGCCTTCGACCACTCGGCCACCCATCCTGCGCAATCATTTCAGTGCCTTAGCACGTCTTGGCCAAGAACAATTCGGGAAACTGGCACCCGATTGGCACCCGACGCTCTCAGAAGGCCGCGTTGATCGCTGCCGCAGCCTTGCTGTCATCCTTTTGGAACATGTGGGCATAGACGCGCAAGGTGATATCAGGCTTCGCGTGGCCGAGGCGTCGGCTGATCGTCACGATGTCGACGCCGGCGTCGATCAACGTCGAGGCGTGGGTGTGCCTCAGGGCGTGAAATGTGACGTCCGGCATGCCGATCGCCTTGGCGAAGTCTCCCCATGCCGACGAATAGGCGTTCGGGGAAGGCGGTTCGCCCTCGAGGTCGGAAAAGAGCATCGCATCGTCCGGTAGCCGTCCGACGCCGAGCTTCAGTCGAAGCTCGAGTTGCGACCGCCAGTGGTCCCGGAGCGCGTCGACCAGGACGTCGGGGAGGGTGATGTCGCGCCGGCCCGCTCTGGACTTCGGCGCCTTGAAGCGAATGCCGTGCGTCCGCGTGTGCTCGATAGCCTCGCGCACCTGAATCACCTTTCCCTCGAGGTCGACGCGATTCCAGCGGAGCGCGAGCACTTCGCCGAGCCGCATGCCGGTGAAGAGGGCGATCATCGCCGGCGCTCGCAACCGGCCGGTCAGCATCGCGAGGAAGGCCGGAACGTCGTGGACGATGACCATATCCTTCTCGACGACCTTCGGCGCCGTCTCCAACTGACAAACGTTGCGCGTCACCATGTCGTTTTTCACTGCCTCGGCGAGCGCCTTGCCGAGAACGCGGTGGGCGTGTCCGATCGTGCGGGCAGAGATGCCGCCGGCGCTGCGTGCGCGGCCGGCCTCCCGCAACGTCGTGTGCCATGCCTCTATGTCGAGTGGTCGAAGCTTCTGCACGGCAGCGGTGCCGAGGTGCGGCACGATCTGGTTCTCGACGAGCTGTCGGTATCGTTGGGCCGTCCTCGCGGAAATCTGACCGGAGGCCTCCCATTGGTCGACGCGAGAGCGCACAAACTCGGCGACGGTGATCTTGCTCGGCTCGACATAGGAGCCGCCGGCGGCAGCCGCGACCAGCTCGGCGAGCTTCACCGCCGCGTCGCGCTTCGTGCCGCGAAAGGTGTGATACCGGATCTCCCGCTTGCCGGTGACCGGATCCCGGCCGACGTCGAATTTGAGCCGCCAAGAGGACTTGCCTCGGCGAGTGATGTTGCCGGCGGTCATGGCTTCACCTTCGCGATACGGCCATGCATCTCCCCGAGGTCGCTGGCGATCCTTCGGTAAAGACGCTGAGGCGGATGGAGCTTTTCTTCGGGAGAAGCAAGGATCGGGGGCGCCTTGGCCACCTCTTCTAGAATGACAGACGCAAACCCTATCCCGTAGCGCTTTCGTCGATCTGCCCAGTCGCTCCCGGGAGCGATGGGCCCCGGTGGCCGAAGTGCATCAAGCACTTTGATCGTGGCCCAAAATGCCCTGTCGTAGGCGTCGGGATCATTCAGCCAATCATCGCTGCCCGATGCCGCGAAGGTCATAGACGCTGCGACGGTTCGGAGCATGGCGTACATCTGCGGTCCTCCTAAGGTCTGTACGATCTTCTCGTCGTCCTCAAAGGATCGACGGAGCCGATGCTCTACTTCCCTTGAAATTGGCCGTCCGGAAGCGTTGGCAGCGCGTTGAAGGGCGTCACGCGTTTCCTGCGCAATCCTTGTGCTGAGAACCACCTTTTGATCCCCGAATTCCTGGTCCGCTTTCGGTCCTCGTTTGCCCATTGCCTGACCTCGCAAAAAAACGTGCTTACAAATCGTATCTAAAATGATTGAGGACCGCAAGGACGAGGAATAACGTTCGTACATTCGGTAATCGCATTATCGATTGGAGACGACGAAATGGCAAAGAAAGAGAAGAGCGGCGCTCGCGCGACAATGAATGTCGACGAGGCTGCAGAGGTGCTCGGGATTGGAAGGAATGCCGCGTATGAGGCGGTGAGCCGCGGAGAAATTCCCAGTATCCGCCTTGGCAACAGGATCCTGATTCCACGCCAAGCGATTGACCGGATGCTCGGCCTCGAATCGACCACGCAGGCAGCGTGATCGATCGATGGCTGCGAACTTGAAGCGGGCCGAAGTCGCGACGGATGATGTGGCGGTTTACGACGGCCAGCGCCACTTGGGCGATCTGATCCAGGGGCCTTGCGGGGTCGACGCGGTGCTGTCGGACGGTCGCGAGGTCGGCCGATTTCCGAACCGGGCGGCTGCATCGACGGCCCTGATCGCGGCGGCAAAGGCGACCAAGTGAAAGCCGAGCGCGTCGAGCCTTTGACGTTGATCGCCTGCAAGGCGGTGATGCGGGCCCGCGTGTCCGCCGCGGCAAAGTCCGCCTTCGCCGTCCTGCTCGACCATCACAACTGGAAGACTGGTCGCTGCGATCCTGGTCTCGATCGGATCGTCAGGCTCGCCGGCTATTCGCGAAAAGCGACGTGGCTTGGTCTGCAGCAACTTGAGGCGGCGGGCATCATCGAAATCGCGACTCACGGAAGCCGGTCGAACCGGAACGGCTATCGCTTCCGCTGGGACGTCATCCGCGCGCTCGACGGGCGGGCAAAGGCGGCGCTCGGTAGTGGTCGAAAACGACCACATAAAGGTGTCGAAAACGACCACTTGGGTGTGGTCGAAAACGACCAACAAACCCGTTGTAATAAACCCGATGAAGATAACCCTTTAGGGATTAGCTACTCCTCGCCGGCGTCGCCGCTGCAAGGTCGTGCAGGGCAGGCGGAAAGAGGCGTGCCGTCCAAGCAGAGCTATCTGCTCCACGGCATCAAGGGCGGCAAGGCAGCCTCCCGAAGAGAAGCCGCCGAGGGCGCGACCGAGCGCCGGCGCCAGCAATCAATCAATGATTTGCCGAAGCACGAACGCGAGCGTGCCTGGCTCGACGCTATGGGCGAGCGGTCGGCGGAGCCGAGCCGGTGACCGGGG
>JAGRKY010000763.1 GCA_020442095.1 Bauldia sp. | reverse complement strand
AGGTGGTGATCTTGCCGCCGAAGACCGAGAGAAGCGGCGCATCGTCTCCGGGCCGGTCGAGCGTCAGGACGTAATCGCGAGTCGTCTCCTGCGCCTTCGAGGCCCCGTCGTCGTAAAGCGGCCGCACCCCGGCATAGCTCCAGCGGATGTCCGAACGGGCGATCGGCTTCTCGAGATATTCGCTGACCGCCCCGAGCAGATAGTCGATCTCCGGCTCGCTGATCGCCGCGGTCGCGGGATCGCCCCCAAACTCCTCGTCGGTCGTCCCGATGAGCGTGAAGCCGCCCTCGTAGGGAATCGCGAAACAGATCCGTCCGTCGGCGTTCTGGAAGATATAGGCACGGTCGTGATCGAAGATCCGGTCGACGACGATGTGGCTGCCCTTGACCAGCCTGTCGCGCGCCGGCGCATCGAGCCCGGCAACGCCGGTCAGGACCTCGGAGACCCACGGCCCGGCGGCGTTGACCAGCCCGCGCGCCGAAATGACGAAGCGCCGGCCGTCGCGCAGGTCCTTGAGTGTCAGCCACCAGGCCGCGCCCTCGCGTCGCGCCGCGATGCACCGCGTCCGGGTGCGGATTTCCGCGCCGCGGTCGGCGGCGTCGCGGGCGTTGAGGACCACAAGCCGCGCGTCATCGACCCGGCAGTCCGAATATTCGAACGCGCGACGGTACTTCCGCTTGAGACCGATGCCGACGGCGTCGTTGGCGAGATCGACGCTCCGCGTCGGCGGCAGGATCCGCCGGCCGCCGAGGTGGTCGTAGACGAACAGGCCGAACCGGATGACCGGCCACGGCCTCAGGCCATCGTGGTAAGGAAGGACGAACCGCATCGGCCAGATGATATGGGGCGCCGAGGCGAGGAGGACCTCGCGCTCGGCCAGCGCCTCGCGGACGAGGCGGAACTCGTGGAATTCCAGATAGCGGAGCCCGCCATGGATCAGCTTGGTCGAGGCGGAGGACGTCGCGGATGCGAGGTCGGCCATCTCGGCGAGGAACACCCGCAGACCGCGACCCTGCGCGTCCCGAGCGATGCCGCAGCCGTTGACGCCACCCCCGATGACGGCGAGATCATACTCCCCGCCGGGCTCCATTCATCCTCCCCTCCCGCTGGTCCGGGATTTCCATCTTTTCGCGGTTGCCGGCAACGCGCCGGGAACGAACGGCCCGGCGGATGACCCTAGCGCCGTTCGCCGGGCAAGGCGAGCGCCGCGCCGCGCGACCACGCGGTTCGGCCACCGGCGCTCCGGCCGGCACATTCCGTCAGATGACGAAGATCTGGCCGACGTCGAGCTCCGTATTGACGGGCAATCGCGCAAACGCCACCGCGACGTCGCTGCCGACACCGTCGGGGTCGTAGAGGAGAGTGCCGCTTGGCGGGTGGTAGATAACGTGATGGTCCGCCGTCGTGGCGGCGTTGCCCTCGTGAAAAACGCTCGGGTCGAGCGGCCCCTCCGATCCAATATGCTTGAATGCGGTATGATCCAGCATGATCTTCTCTTGCGGCGCCAGCTTGGTGATCGTGTCGATGCCGTTGCCCACTCCGTCCTTGAAAATGAACTGATCCTTGCCGCGGCCACCGCTGAGGGTATCGTTCCCTTCGTCGCCCTGGAGCTTGTCCTTGCCGGCGCCGCCCTTGATCGTGTCGTTGCCGCCAAAGCCGCGAAGCGTGTCGTTTCCCTTCGATCCCTTGACCGTATCGTCACCCAGGAAGATCGCGTGAAGGGCATCGTCGAGATCGGCGGCGTTGATGATATTGGCGATGGGGAGGGTCAGCCCCTTGACCTTGTAATAGAGCGTGCCCGACACGTACACGCTCATCTTTTCTATCGTGCCATAGGTGGCGTAACCTTGCCCGAAGGCACCGGTATATTCGAAGCCGGTGCCCTCGACCTTGATCTTCACCTTCCCGGAACTGATGTTGTAGTGCTCCGGGTCGGAATTCGTGGTCTTGCCGTCGAGAAGCGCGTCGAATTTTTCGTAGGCATTGGGCTTGGCGCGGTGCACCGCCTTGAATAGGGCCATCACTTCACTCCTGTGTCGGCCTGGCCGAACAACGTCACCCGATACGCCCGATCTGCCTCGACTTCATCGTCTCGTCTCCTGCCGTGAGCGCGTCGGCATCATAGCCGGGATTCGTCACCGGCGGAGAGATTTCGAGCGACCGCGAAGCGAAGAAACGTCGCGCCCCTCCGCCTCCCCCCACAGCGGCCGCGCGGCGAAGTGTTCCCTTCCGAACTTGCCCAACCTGTCCTTTACAGGAGGCCGGACCTCGCCCAGTTTCGCCGTTCCATCGCATGGCGCGGCACGCGTGACTTCGGCAGGAGCGACGACCGATGACGGCAGTGAGGCAAGGCGGGCGCAAACGGGTCGTCATCCACGAGGATGACGTCGGCATGACCCATGGGGCGAACGCCGCCTTCGTCGCGCTTTCCGCTCACGGGTCGTGCAGTTCGGGATCGGTGATGGTGCCCTGCCCCTGGTTTCCGGAGGCCGCCGAGCTCGCCGCCGCCGATCCCGCCCTCGACCTCGGCGTCCATCTCACCCTGACCAGCGAACAGAAGCCCTATCGCTGGCGGCCGCTGACCGCGCCGCCGCCGTCGGCGGGCCTGACGGACGCGTTCGGCTATTTCTGGCCGGACGTGCCGAGCGCCCGCAAGGCGGCACCGGAAGCGGTCGAGGCGGAGCTGCGCGCCCAGCTCGGCGCGGCCCGCGCCGCCGGCTTCGACATCACCCATCTCGACGCCCATATGGGAACCGCGCAGATGCCGGAATTCGTCGGCATCTTCCGCCGGCTCGGCCAGGAGCTCGGCGTCCCGGCCCTGCTGGTCAGGAGCCTCGAGGGCTACAATCCGGCAAGCTATGCGGGACCGCTCGATCCCGCCGGCTACGATGCCGAGGTGGCGGCCGCCCGCGCGGCGGGCGAGCCGGTCTTCGACGCCGTCCTCGAGACGCCGTGGGACCGCACCACCGACGCCGAAACCGCCTATCGCGAGATGTTCGCGGCGATCCCGGAAGGGCTGACCTTCCTGTCGCTGCATTTCAACCAGCCCGGCGACTTCGAGGTTGTCAATCCCGGGGCGGCCCACATCCGCACCGAGGAATACGCGCTGTTCCGCACCGCAAAGATCGCCGAATGGATCGAGGAATTCGACCTCGATGTCATCGGCATGCGAACGCTCCGGGACGCGCTGCGCGCCGGCGCGGCCTGATCGTCAGCCCTTCCGACTCTCCCTCGCCGGCGGCGCAGCGCTGCTACAGCGCTTCCTCGGTGGCATCCTCGGCCGCCATGTCGAATTTCTGCGGGTCGAAGGATCCGGCCGGGCGAAGCTCGACCTCCTCGCGGCTCATGCCGCCAAGCACCACCCGAGACGCCATGCCGATATTGTGGATGATGGCGTCGGTCTCGGCATCCGTCGCGGTCGGACTGGTCGGCACCATCACCGTGCGGTTGAGGATGTCGAGCGAGCCGGCGCACATGTCCCTGCTGTATTCGGTCCGGCATTCGGCATTGTCCGGGTGGTTATAGGGGTTCATCGCCGGATGCGCGGCGCCGGCCCCCATCAGCACCTGGTCCCATTCGGTATAGGTGTGGCGCCCCGTCTTGCCGGCGATCACCGCCGGGAAGACCTTGACGAAATCCGCCGCCTGCCCGGCCGATGGCATCAGATACATGACATGGGCGGCGCAGTCGTGCTCGGGGCTGTTCATCGGCGACAGCTTGAGGCCGAGATTGTCGAGGCGCGACGTGGCCGCGACGATCTTCTTCTTCTGCGCCCGCATCGCGTCGATCATCGCGCCGATGCGATCGAGCTGGACGTTGAGCATCGCGCCCTGCAGCTCCGAGGCGCGGCCGCCATTCCCGGCGAAGGGCTTCATGCCGTCCTCGCGGCCGGTCCAGTAGAAGTGACAGGGGTCGATGGCGCAGCGCGCGCGCCGGGCGAGCTCCTCGTCCGAGGTCGAGATCGCCCCGCCCTCTCCGGCGGTCATATTCTTGAAGTAGTTGAAGCTGAAGGCGCCGATATGGCCGATCGAGCCGAACATCCGCCCTTCATAGCCGCCGCCGACGCCCTGGCAGGCATCCTCGATGACCGTCAGGCCGCGCCGCTCCGCGATCTCCATGATCGCGTTCATGTCGCAGGCCGCGCCCCAGATATGCACCGGCACGATCGCCTTGGTGCGCGGTCCGATCGCCGCCTCGATCGCCGCCGGATCGATGGTGATGCTCTCGTCGACATCGACGATCACCGGAATCGCGCCGGTGGTCAGCACCGCGGTCGCCGTCGCCATGTAGGTGTGGGCGGGAATCAGGACCTCGTCGCCGGGGCCGAGGCCGACTGCGATCATCGCCGCCGACAGCGCATAGGTGCCGCTGACCGTCAGGGCGGTGTGATCGACGCCGAGAAAGGCGGCGTAGCGCCGCTCGAACCGGTCGCATTCACGCTCTTCATCGCCGTAGCGGAACAGCTTTCCCGACCGGATCACCCGCGCAAGCGCTTCGATCTCTTCATCGCCGACAACGTACATTCGGTACTCTCCGGATTCTCTCGTTCATCGCGCGGGACGTTATCATTTCGTGGCCCCATCGAAAGGGCCACAAGGTGCAAATCAGGGGGGGCCACTTTCCGAATTCACAGGATATGCTCGGGCCTTGGGCGCCTGCTACCGATGCGTTCGTCAATTCGTCTCTTGGGGAAGCGTTGTTGACCCTTCTCTTCTGGTCTTGCCATCGTCACCGAAAGAAATCCTCACCCTTTCGCAAGTCGTCGCCCTGATCCCGGATAAATTTCTTCCGGGATGATCTCGATCAAGGCGGACAATTTTCATCACGCAATACTCGTTTCCAGCATCTGACCTCATCGCCCGGAGAAGTGGCCATGAGTTGGACGACGGTCATCGACTTGCCGATGCGCCGTTTCGACGGCGGAAGGACGCTCGATCACACCCGGTTCGGAAATCACGCCGACCTTCTCGGCGGCCCCACCCCCTTTCAGGGCTACGTCAGGCTCGCCGGCGGCAATGACCAGCTGGAAGTGCCGGTCGGCGGCGACAGCCTGCAGCGCTTCGCCGGCCTTCGCATCGAGGCGCGAATCAGACCCACGGCGCTGCCTCACCGGCTGAATATCGTCGAAGGCTTCATGGCCTTCGCCTTCATGGTCGAGGCGAACGGGCACCTCTCGGCGACCATCTACGACGGGCAGAACTGGGTGGCGGTCGATGCCAACCAGCCGGTGCCGCTGAACCAGTGGTCCTCGGTGGTCTTCGAATATGACGGCGTCTGCATCGGCAGGCTGCATCAGGATGGCACCGTGGTCGGCACGCGACTCGACATGCCGATCGGCATGCGCCAGCCGCAGCAGGTGATCACCATCGGCCACTGGCCGCGTGCCGACCATCGCTATTCCTTCCAAGGCGACGTGGGCCACGTCCGCATCGACCGCAGGGATCACGAAGACGCCTGGCGCGACGCGCTCGCCGGCATGCTCTGCGGCTGCCAGATGACGCCTCGCCAGGCGGCCGCGGTCGCCGAGATGACCGACATCCTGCGCGACATGGATGCTCGGCGGCTCGCCGAACTCGCCGATTGCCTGAAGGCCCGCCACGAGCGGATGCGGGCGCTGGTCCGCAAGGTACGCGCGGGTAATGCCCGCACCATCGCGCGCTATCGCGGAATCGGCGAAGCGATGCGTGACGCCTGGTGCTGCGGTCCCGGTATCGGGCTCGCCAAGAAGGAGCTTCTCGGCGGGCTCCTGGGCATTGCCGGTCCGCCCGGTTCCGAACGGCGCGAGGAGTACCTGAGCGAGGTGAAGGAGCTCTTCGACATCGGCGCCCTTTGCCAGATGCAGGGGCCGGAATTCGACCGGCTTCGCGAATTGATGCGGGTGCTGGTGCCCCGCCTTGCCGACGGCGACCGCCAGTTCCGGGACCTCCTGGATGCGGTGGAGGCGGAATGATGGCCCAGAAGCTCACCCCCGCCTGCGATACTCCCGCCGCCGCCCCGCAGCAGAACGCCTATACATGGGCGGTGGAGGTCTTCGCTCCCGAATTGCACTTCGATCCGGGCGAGCGCTTCTTCCCGGTCGATCTCGACACCACCATTGCCGCCTCCAGCCTTTACCGCCTCGACACTCAGGCGGCTCCACCGGTCTGGCCCAGAGTCAGGGACCGCGGGCAGATCCGTCCGCCGGACCTCGCGGGCGCCTCTCCGGGCCATTTCACGTCGGTGACGCCGCTCGTCACCAGCGGCGCCGCCGCGGCTCCGAGGCTGATGCCGCAGATCGCCGCCGTCGAGGCCCTGCACGCCAACCGCACCATCGCCTCGAAGCTCACCATGTATGGCGTGGTCTGCAAGGCCGGTGACGTACCCAACGCCCATTTCTTCCTCGACGAGATCGAGGCCCGGGACGCCGCGGTCGCCCGCGCCATCAAGGACGGGTACCTGATCACCTATTTCTTCTTCTTCCCCGCCGCCTTCGCCCCGGACAAGGACGCCTATTACGAGGCCGAAGGCGACTGGTCGGGCATCTCGCTGCTCTTCGAGCGGCTGCCGACGGCGCAGAACGTCGCCCAGACCCTGCCCGTGCTTTCCTGCTACTTCCGCAAGTCCGAGCCGTATTACATCACGGGCGCCGACGGATTCGCGAAATGGACCGACGTCACCCGGCAGCGCGACACCACCACCGGCATCGACACCCATCCGGTGGTCTATGTCAGCCGCGGCCGGCACAACTGCTACTACAAGCCGCGGAAAACGGTCGTGCCCGACATCCCATGGCCATCGGGGCTGCAGGTGGAGATGATCGAGGCGGGTGACTACACCCCCAATCCCGGCGGCGGGACGATCACCGGAACCTTCGACCCCGACGTGCCGGAATGGATGTTCGCTGTGTTCGGACCGGTGGCGCTGCTGTTCGAATTCTGCGCCGAGATGGGCTGTGTCGAGTTCGATTCCTCGGGCGTCTATTCGAACGCCGCCCCGACCACGGACGTCGCCGACAAGGGCGGCCACTCCGCCCGGCCTCCGGGCAGCCAGCCCCAGGCCGGCAGCGACACGCCGCCTGCTCCGTTGGCGCCGGGCGCCGCGCCGTCGCAATTGCGCGTAACGCCGGTCTATGTCGACCTCACCGCCCCGCTGGTGAAGGACCGCTGGGCCTTTGCCGGCCGCTGGGGCGCGGCGCGGATGCACCGCTACTCCTTCTGGAGCGACGATCCGGCGAACAAGGAGAGCTACGACTATTACCGCTTTGGCGGTCCCGACCGGCCGCTTCTGCCGGCGTGGTTCATGTGGAACCTGTTTTTCGACGTGACCTTTGGCGCCGGTGCGATCGGCGTCTTGCCGTCGACGCCCTGAGACATTCTCCGGTCACGGATTCCGCGGCTGCCCGGACGCCATTCGCCGCGAGCCGCTGAGCCGCTTGTGGACGTGGACCATGAAGGCCGCCGCGAAGAGCGGCGTGAAGAGGTTGAGCAGCGGCACCGCCAGGAACAGGGCGATCAGCAGCCCGGCGACGAAGACCGTCGGGCCGTTTTCCCGGCGGAGCGCCCGCGCTTCCGCCCGCCCCGTGAAACGTCGCGCCGCCGCCTCGAAGTATTCCCGGCCGAGCAGATAGCCGTTGCCGATGAAGAAGGCGACGAGGTTGACCCCGGGCACGAGGAGCAGCGCCAGGGCGACGAGGTTGACGACGATGACGATGCCGGTGAAGGCGATGGTGTCGCCGATCGCGGCGGCAACCGACAGGTCCTGGCCCGGCGGGTCGGCGGGGTAATGCGTCCGCTCGACGAGACCGGCGACCTCGTCGGTGAACATGCCCGAAAGCAGCGCCGCGGCCGGCGCCACCAGGAAGCCGAGTCCGATGAACAGGCCGAGGCCGGCAACGATCGAGATTGTCGTCTCCAGCCACGGATAGCTCCGGATATCGACCAGCCAGCCGAGAAGGCCCTCGAGCAGCAGCCAGATGATGAACAGGACCGCGATCGTCAGTCCGAGGGACTTCCACATGACCGAGCGGAACGGCGGCGAGAATATCTCGGAAAGGGCGAGGCCCGCGGCTGAAATCATGCCGGATTAGGTGG